>JAUILJ010000271.1 GCA_030433055.1 Polyangia bacterium | reverse complement strand
GGCGACCCCTGTAGGGATTGTGGCGGCTCCCAAGTCTCCGAGGTGCGTGGGCAGGTGGTCTAGCGTGGAGTCGGGCGGCATGATCCCCTGGGCGACACGGGGCCACGCAAGCTGGAATTCACGCGTTCGGAGATGCTCTGGGGTCATGTCGGTCATCCACCAGTCAAGCTCCTCCTGCGCTTTGCGCAAGCGCGCTGTGGCCGCATGACACGCGCGGCTAAGACCGAGCCCGAGCATCAGCGTTTCGTTGCCAAGCGTCGCAGGTTCGTCGCAGGTTCCGACGGCGCAGACCTCCGCCATGGCGGACCAACGGCCTGGACCGGTGATGTCTGCGGAGGCGACCACCAACGCGGCGGCGCCCTCACCCGGGAGGAACGCGTCGTGCGCCTCGGTGTCCAAGATGCGGCGCTCAGCCAGCAGCTGCGCAACGACAACAGGGTCGTAGTACGTGTCCACGCCAAGGACGATGACCACATCCAGCGCTCGCGACGACACCGCGTGGGCTGCTTGCATGATGGTGTAAGCACCCGCCGCGTGGCCCCGGGCCTCGGTATGCACCGGGCAGTCTGCCGGCCCTCCACGCGCCGCGACCTCGGCTCGCACACACGCCTCGAGCGCCGCGAGGCCGCCTCGACGGACGCCCTTCGTGTCAGGCCCCATGTCCTCGGGGAGAGCGAGCGCGACACCGACACGCTTGCCCGCGCACGCGCCCAAGAGCGGCCCGAGTGGTTCGAATACCCCGCGCACAAGCGCCTGCATGCGGGCCAATCCGCCCCAGCGCGGGTCGAGTTGCCGGACAGGAGCCATGATCACTGGCGCTCCGCGCGGATGACGAAATGGACTATTTGCGAAGGCCGTGCGCTGTGCGCGGACAAACGCCCAAAGCAGCGTGGAGTCTGCGCTGAGCCCGTTCCAAACGCTGCTCGCCACGATGTAGGCACCCCGCGTAGCCTCGCCCCCAAAGTCGTATCGCTGCGCTTGAAGCATCCGCTAGACCAACCGCTTCTCGTGGACTTGGACGAAGTGAACGTCATGCATCCGACGGGGCAGTGGCAGGATAGATCGCCATGTAAGCGTGACGCGGCTCTCGTTGGGCTCGAGGAACACCGTGTCCAGCATGGGAGGGAACTCGACGAGACCACGTCCTTCATAGCGAAAAAGCGACGCGTGGGGAGCAAGAAGTCCAGCGGCCCCTCGGCACACATGTGGACGATCTGCACCCGTTCGCCTCCTCGCAAAGGTTGCGGCGTGGTGAGCCCCGGTGCCGCGGCCTGATGGAAGCGGGGGTCAAAGTCCAGGGGCAGAAGAGGCATGCGCTCGACTTTCCACAGGTCGTCATAGGTGCCCGTATAGGTGCGCCGCGGGTGCCAATGCCGGCCGATGGCGCCTATTCCCACGGGAACGTGAGAGCCGTGCCGCGCGATCGGCCGTGCAGGGTCTTCGATCTGCGGCGCTGGCTGGTGAACCAGCGTGGATTTGTCCCTGACGACGCCTCGTCCCACAGGGTTGCGCGCTTCTTCGAGTGGCTTTTGTCCTTCCGTGAAGTCAGCGCCTCCCCACGCGTACTCCCAGCGCACAGCCACGGCCTCGAACGCCTCAGGCGGAGTCAGTGCGAGGCCAAGGACGCCTTGATACCAAACCCGCGTGCCATGCACAGTGAACACCCTCTCGACCGGACCCACACGTACTAGACAGTTGAGGCTCTCGACGGGTTCGCGGTAGGGCGCCATGGCGGACCCCGCAACAATCACGTCCGTGCTGGGCTTGGCCAGGCACACGTCGGAAGGCACGCGGATACTGCTGACCTCGGGGGCATCCGGATCCCATGGTTCGTCGCAGAGCACGGCCTCAGCGCCACTGACCTCGCGCACATCGCCACGGCGCGACACCGAAAAGCGCTGTTTGATGAGACCGATGAGGACTGGGCTCCCGTCGACATTGAGGTGGGGAAGAAGGTCCACCGTCGCCGACGTGCCCTTGCGAATGTTAGGCACCTCCATGCAGAGCTACATCGAGTTGGCGAAACCGGGATTGTTGGTCACTGTGACTGGGCCTCCTTCGAAGTGAATCATGACAGCCGGGACCGGCAGCGGCCACGCGTGCCCGGTGGTCTGCATCGTCGTGATGTCTTTTTGTGTGCCCGCCTGGTTGCCGTCTATTTTCTTGACCTTGCAGCTAAAGTTCATGGCGAGCTTGCCCTTCACTTTCACTTTTTCAGTACCCGGGTCCAGGCTACCTGAGTCCCCAGTGATGGGATAGGGCATTGGAAGCGGACTGGGCGCGGCAGGCGTAATGCACATATTGGGTGCCATGGGTGTGACCACATGCCCTGTGTCTTCGCACACGACCTCCAAACTCAACGCGGTGACCGACATCACTCACTGAGTACCGTACGTGGAGACCAGCGTAAAGGCCGACGTTGCAATGTCGCTCGCCAGCGAATACTTTCGTGAAGAATGAGCGAGTCCAGAGTCGATGCTGCGTCGTGGGATGCCGAATGCCTTCTTGAGGAGGCCCGGCACCAACCCGCCAACGCGCCCCCCGCGGCATCCCTCGTGGTGGGCCGCCTGCCCAGCGGGGCGCCAAGCTCACCTGGCGGAAAGCGCTGGACAGTCCGTGTGGCATCGACCGACTACCGGGCCACGCTGGATCCCGCCGTGGACCCGGCCCTCCTCAAGGAAGCAGCGGAGCGCGGCGCCGCGCTCTTGCTAGATTGGAACGCCGGGGCACCCGTTGTGCTGGGCGTGCTTGCGACTCAGCGCACCGTCAATATTGACCAGGCAGGTCGAGTCGACGTGGAGGTCACATCGTTTCGCATCGCGGCGAAGAAGAAGGTCGTGCTGAGCGTAGCTGGGGCCTTTGTCCAGCTCGCGGATCGCGAAGCCGAGGTCTACGGCACGCGAGTCCTTGTGCGTGCGCGGGAGCTCGCCAAGACACTGGCAGCCATGGTTTCGTTCAACTGAGGTGAGCATGCAGGAGCCCAAACCGCGGTTGCACGACGCCATCGCAGCGCTGGATGACGCGCTCGTCGAGCTGCCGTTCATCACCGCCCCGGGCATCGCCGCCGACGAGGTGCTCGGGATGCTGAGCGCCGCACTCCAAGCCACATACCAAGCGCTGGCGAGCGCCGCCGACTTTGGGGCCTTCCAGGCGCACCTCGGCCGTGCGCGTGACCTGGCCCGCGGGTCGCTCGCGCTTCTCCAGGCCGAAGCCAGCGAAGATCCTGCGGTCGACCGCGCACTGACGGCGACCGCTGCGGGGTTCGGCGCCCTCATGGAACCTGGGATCCCCACGGAAGCCGTCGCGCTACCGGGCGCCTCCACGCCTCCCGCGTTTCGCGCCTCGCTCAGCGAACCGAGGATACTTGGCTCGCGCAGCGAGGTGCTGTTCCCTCGGCTGCCGCTGCAGCTTGAACGCACGGAGGCACCGCCTGCGGAGGAGGCCGTGCCGGTGCCGGTGCCTCCCAAGAACCTTGAGGAGCTCCGCGCGCTGACGGCCAAAGCGATCAGCGAGTTGGCTTCTCTCGAAGCCGGGCTGGACGCCCCCGCGCCAGCGCCGGAAGACCCGCCGGCCGCCCTGCCCGAGATCGATCCCGAGACACTGATCGCCGAGCAATTTGGCTTGCCTGTTTCGCAACAGGCACAGCGTTTTGAGAACGCTCGGCAGTGCTTTCTAGACCTCAGTACGTTTGGGTGCATGCGTCGGCCTAGGCCCACGGATCGATGGGCGTCTGGCGAACGAACCGAGCGCCGCCTCCTTTGCCGGCTCGACGCCATCGCCCTCTGCGACGACCACGTGGCGACGCGCCTGGTGGATGAACTGGCGGAGCGACCCATGCCCGATCCCGAGCTGACCTGGGGCGCCATCATGCTTTTTGGTTCGCTATGGGGCGAAGACGCGGTCGACCAAGCTGTTCGGGTGGCGAACTCCTCAGACCTCTCCGAGCCAGGCATGGTGGCCGCCATCGCCGACGCCTTTTCCCTCTGCGCCAACGGCGGCGTCGTCAGCCGACTTGAGGGGTGGCTTGATCGACCCGACGAACGCCGTCAGGCAATCGCGTTGAGCGCGCTAGGCCGCCGTCAAACACTGACTGCAGAACGCTGGGGACTCGTGTCAGAGCGGCTCTCCTCTGGCCCGGCGCTACTTGGAGCCGCCGAGGCACTTGAGGGCGTCATCGGCAGCCCGGAGCCAGGCGTGGTTCAGCAGATGTTGCGGGGAGAACACGAGGCCGTGACGCGCGCAACGCTCCGGAGCCTGCTGCGCCGTCGAAGCCGAGTCGCCCAGTCTTTCGCTCACAGCCTGCGGAACTCTGCCAGGGTCGCCTATGCAGATGCCGCGCTCGTCCTCGCGCTCTCGGGCGACGCGAGCACCGCGAGCGAACTCTTTGCTGCAGCGCAAGAGCACCCTTCCCCGCAAGTGTTAGAAGCGCTCGGCTGGGCGGGCAGTCTCGCGTTTGTTCCCTTTCTCATCGGACACCTCCAAGACGACGACGTCGCCCTCGCGGCGGCTGCACTCCGCGCCCTTCAACGTCTGACCGCGGCCGGACTCGACGGTAGCGAGGACCTCAAGGCGGGCGAGGGACGTAAGCTTCACGATCACTACCGGCCACATGAGGCCCCCGCGCTCCTGTGCGCCGACCCCGAACACTGGATGGCCTGGTGGACGCAAAACATGCCGCGGGCCAAAGAAGGCGAGCGCTATCGTCATGGGCACCCATGGTCGATACGCGACAACGTCGAAGAGATCCGCTCGAGCCAGACCGACGCAGGCTCCCGCGAGTGGGCCGTGTTGGAACTCGGGGTACGTTCCGGGCGAGACGTCCCGCTTCCCTTGCGCCACTTTGTGTCCAGACAGACGAAGTACTTCCAAGCCTGGGTGGCAGGCATGGACGAACGCAGCTTGAACGCGCGGGGGTGGCCATGCACATGGGCTCAGGACTAGTGTATTTCTGTTGGGGCGCCACAGGAGCTGCGGCGAGGCGCGTGCGCGCGATGGGCCCGGCGGCAACGGTGTTCGATTCCAGCACCGCGCCAATCTGCGGCCCGGTTTGGGTCTTGAGTCTCTTTCGGTGTAGGCTTAGCCAGCAGAGGCGAGCGCTAGTCTGAGGGTTCATGCGAACGAGAGGCACCTTTTATCATCCCGTGGTGGAGCATACTTCTGGCGTCGTTCGGGCCTCCGTGCGAGAAGGCTTGTCGCGACTGTTCACAATCACCGTGGATGTCCTGTCCGAGTCCCCGGAGATTCCGCTGACTGACGCCCTCTTCGACGCGGGATTGCTCCAGCTGCACGAACATGGGGTCGACACTCCGCGCGCGTTTCACGGTGTGGTGACCCGGGCCGCCTACGTGACAGAGTTGGAGCAGAGGCACCTCTACCGTTTCCGCTTGGAACCACTGATCAAGACCCTCGCTTTCCGCACGCGGAGTCGGATCTTTCAAGAGCTGAGCGTGGTCGATATCGTGAAGAAGGTCCTGCACGACGCGGGCCTGCCGGAAGACTCCTTTGACTGGAGGGTCGGCGAGTACAAGCCCCGCGAGTACACCGTGCAGTACCGCGAGAGCGAGCTGGCGTTTGTCATGCGCCTTCTCGAGCAAGAGGGCATCTACTTCTACTTCGAGCACGACGATGTCGGGCACCGAATGGTCTTCGCGGATGCGGCGGTCTTCGGGCCCATTGAGGGCCAGGCCAGCCTTCGCTTTGACGCGTGGGCGAACAGCACCGCGGACTCGGTATCTGACGTCTCTCTCAAGACATCCGTCACGCATGACGCCGTGAGTTTTCGTGATTGGAGTTTTCACCAACCAGAGGCCCCTGTGGTGGGCGACGCCGAATCCGAAACCTCAGTCTTGCGCGCGGCGGGCTACCCAGGCGGGTTCCGAAACAACGCCGACGGGTTTCGCCGTGCCCAACGCACGCTAGAAGCCAGCTTGCAGCATCGCCACAGACTGAGCGCCCGCTCGACTTGCCACCGGCTCGAAGCAGGTCGCACCTTCATGCTGCTCGACGTGATGCAGGACAGCGCGTACGGCGAGTACGTGGTGGTCGACGCGCTGCACGAGCTCGACAGCCAGGACAACCGGGGTCCCAAGTGCGGCTACAGCTGTCGTCTCGTGGGACAGCCCGCTGAGGCTCCCTTCCGTCCGGAAGCGAGCACCCCACGGCCCCGGATCAATGGCATCGAGACCGCCGTGGTCACAGGCCCCGCCGGCACTGAAATCCACACCGACGAGTACGGGCGCATCAAGGTGCACTTCTATTGGGACCGCGAGGGCGCTCTCGACGACACGGCAAGTTGCTGGCTTCGGACCCAGCAAAACAACACCTCCGGCGGGCTCATGATCCCACGCGTGGGGTGGGAGGTTTCAGTGGTCTTCGAGAACGGAGATCCCGACCGGCCCATCATGCTCCAGAAGCTGTACAATAACGAGACGCTCCCCCCATACGCGTTGCCCGAGAACCTCACCCAATCTTCGTTGCAATCGTCCACAAGCCCGGGTGGGGGCGCGGTCAACGAAGTGCGCATGCAAGACGCCGCCGGCGGCCAGCAATTTGGGATCTACGCATCACGAGACGCGATCGTCACGGCCGGGCATGACATGAGTGAGGTCGTCGCCGTCAACAGCCAAGAGACTGTCGGTGTCAACGCCACCGTGCGCGTGGGGGCGGACCAAGCGACCGAGATCGGGGGCAACCAGAGCGCGTCGGTCACCGGTGCGTTGGCGCGGCAGACCGTCGGCTCCGTGACCGTGAACATCGGCGCGGTCGACGACTGGGGCGCGAGCGATCAGTACTCCCTCACGTGTGGTGGTTCGCGCACCGACACAATCGCGACCGTGATGAACGTCCTCGCGAACAACGTCTCTGAGACGGTGAACGGCGACATGACGCGGACGGTGGGCGCAGCCATGGCGACAACCGTGGCCGGATCCCTCGTGGAGGTTGTTGGGGGTGCCAAGACCGAGACCGTGGGAGGCGCCAAGATCGAGCTCGTATCCAAGTCCAAGGCCGAGACCGTCGCCACAACGAAGACGCTGACCACAGGGGCTTTGAGCCTAAAGTCCGGCAAGGGCATCGCCGTCAGTGCCGGTGCCGCCATGAGCGTCGCCGTAGCCGGAACACTAGAAGAAAAAGTCGGCGAGGGTTTCGCCATGACAGGCAAGAAGCTCCTCATCACGACGGCGAGTGCCAAGCTCCATGGTGGCAGCGGCAAGCTCGAACTCGCCGGCCCGAAGCTAACCCTAAACGCCGCAGGTTTCGCCGCGGCAGGCGCTCTCGGCGTCACCCTCAAGGGCGACATCGACTTCAAAACGTAGGCGCTCATGATTCGTCAGTTCACATGTCATCTGGACGCCACCGACCTCTCCACTCCAATAAGCGTCGTGGAGGTTCGTCTCCGCGAACGCCTTGACCGAGGTTGCCAGACCCACGTCGTGGCCACGACAAGCTCCCCGGTCGACCCTGAGACCTTGGTAGGGGGGGCGGCTTCGGTCGTTCTGCGCGTGACGGAATCCGGCCACGACAACGACGAGCGCAACATCCACGGGCTCATCGCAGACTGCGAAGTCGTCGCGATCGAGCAGAATCATTGGAGGCTTGAGCTCACGATTCTCGACCGGATGAGCGTCCTGGCTCGCGGGCAGCGCTGCCGCATCTTCCAGAACAAGACCGTGGTGGAAATCGTCTCCGAGACGCTCGACTCGGCGGGGTTCCGTGACGCCTACGAATGGCAGGTGGGCGCCACATACCCCCCGAACGAATACGTGGTGCAGTACAACGAATCCGATCTAGCTTTCATGCAGCGCTTGCTACAGGCATGGGGCATCGCATACACGGTCTTCAACGACGTCGACTCCGAACGTACGGTCTTTTTCGACGACAGCAGTGGGCGGGCCCCGATCGAGGCTCCAACCTTGTTGCAAGCGTCGAACGTCTCGCTGCTCAACCACGACGTGGTGCTGGATGCGAGCTTCGTCCGTCGCGCAACCTCGGACGCCGCCATGCTCCGCGACTATGACTTCATGGACGCGAGCCGCGATTTCTCACTGGAAGCCGACTCCAACGAGAGCCGGGGCCGTCAAGTCTACCTTCACCCGGGCGGGCCAGCGGCCCAGCGCGGAGAGCAGGCGTTCGCGGAGGCTCAATTGCAGCGCTCCCTGCAACGGGGACGCTCACTCTCCGGCCGCAGCGATTGTCCTCGGCTCGTCCCGGGGTTCGCCTTCGATGTCTACGACCACGCCTATGATGATGCCAACGTGACGATGTTCCTCACCTCCGTCACGCACACTTGGAGGCTCACGCACGAGCGAGAAGGAGCATCCGCGTACGAGAACGTCTTCGAAGCGCTGCCGCAGGAGCTGCACTACCGCCCTACCGACGCGCCGCCCAAGCCCGCCTCCATCGGAGTACACACTGCGTTTGTCACAGGGCCGAACACGGAACTCCACGGCGACGAATGGGGCCGTGTGAAGGTGCGCTTTCCTTGGGACCCAAGCGGCGTGGCCGACGATAAGAGCTCGGCCTGGCTCCGCGTCGGACAATTCCCACTTGGGGGCTCCATGGTGATCCCGCGCGTCGGTTTTGAGGTCCTCGTCGACTTTGAGATGGGCGACATCGACCGGCCCTACGTTGCGGGACACCTTTACAACGGCGAAGCCATGCCGCCCTACGCGCTGCCCGACAACGCCACGCGGAGTTCGTTTCAAACCGCGACCACCGATGGCGGCGACGGCGCAAACGAAATGAGATTTGAAGACGCGGCGGGCGCAGAAGAGATCCTTGTCAACGCCTCCTATGACTACATCGTTGCTGTGGGGAACGACGCCACCGTAAGCATCAACAACGACAACGTGTACGAGATCTCGGGCAGCCG
>JAUILJ010000270.1 GCA_030433055.1 Polyangia bacterium | reverse complement strand
TCCGTCGAGAACCGGCGCCTGCATCTTCATCAGCGGCGTATCGATCTCCTCCAGCGTCGTCGCCATGTCGCGAGTCACCTCGTAGGCCATCAGCATGCTGAGCTCCCGCAGCAACTGACGGAAGGAGCGCGTGCTCGTCTCCTTCTTGCGCATGATGGTGAGCTTGTGGAGGATCAGCGGGTGTTTCAGAACGTGTACGTTTTCCATGTTCGCAGCGCTTTCAGTCAGAAGCGTTCGCGCACGACGGGCGCGAACAGACGAGAATCAAACCCCGGGACGCCGTCAAAATACAGCGATCAAAATACGGTGCCGTCGCTGGCCAGCTGGAGCGGCGGCAATCCTTGGCGCAAGTTCTGAGCCAGGCGCCGCCCGGCCGCCCACGTGCCGCCCTCGAGCACACACGGTAGCGGCATGTCCTCGGCGGTCACCCCGAGCTCCTTGCGCACCAGCTCGGCGACCTGGTCCAGCAGCACGATGGTGGCTGCACGCCACTCGATGATCAGCTCGCTGCCTGGAGCATGCGCTTGGTCCTGCGCGGCGCTGTCCTTCAGCGACAGCACCCCGGCATCCAGAAACAGCCCGCCATTGCGGTACTCCGGCAGCCCCGTCAGACGCTCGAGTCCAGTGACCCGAACTCCGGCGCGCTCCAGTGGAACCACCAAGGAATAGCTCAGCCACTGGCTGAGCTTGTGAAAGGGGATCAGCCCGTTCGCGGGGTGGCAGTGCTCGAGCCCCGAGTGACGCCAAACGTCCCCGAGGTTCACGTCGCCGATCGACTCACGGCCGGGCCAGATGCTCGAGAGCCCGGCCAGCACTGCCTCGAGGATGCGCTCGGCCGGCAGCTCGCCTCGAGTGGCCCCGGCGCTGAGCACGTCGAAGAGCCCGCCAACCCGGCCCTCGTGGAACAGCTCTGGGTGAGCTTCGATCGCGCGCCCCAGCGCATGCAGCAAGCCAAGCCGACCGCTCACTCCCACCAGCGGATTCCGCTCGGAGACCTGAAAGCCTGCTTCCAAGTCTTTTTCCGTGAGGCTTTGCAGTGCGCGCGCGTCAGCGCGCTGCGGTTGATCGGGGTTGACGGAGAAGGCACCTGACGCGAACCAGTGCAGGCTCGCTACGGCCAAGCCTTCGGAGCGGGCGTAGCGCTCGTTGGTGTCTGCTTCGAGATAGCTCCACTCGGCGCCTGCGCCAGCATCGAGCAAGACGCTGGTGACGGTGAGGTCGAACTCACGGCGCGCTCGCTCCTCGGAGCTCAGATCCGGATCGCTGAACAGCCTTGTGAGGCGATCTCTCCCCCCCGAACCCTGCGAGCCCGTGCTGCTCTGCTCTCGAGCCTCGCTCGCCTGGGCGAGAAAGTGATTCTCCCGAGCGTGATACGGAATCTTCAGATCCGGATAGTTGTCGCGGGTGACCTGGGCCACCAGCCGACCCACCCCAGGCAGCTTCTCCGGGTGGTACTCGAAGTGCTCGGAGTCGCCCCGCGCTAGCCTGTCGAAGAGCAAGGCGGCGCGTTCACGAATACTGCCGGGGTCGTTCAGGAAGCGGATGGCGTCCGCGTCACTCGTCAAGCCCGCGCCCCTTGGCCTTGTTGAGCTCGCTCTCGTCGGGCACGTCAGTGGGAGTGAAGTAGCCTGCGGCCATCTTCGCATCCATTTCGACGCGTGCATCCGCGGGGATCAGATCATCGGGGATATTCACGCGCTCTGCGATCTTGATGCCGGTATCGACGATTGCGTCGTACTTCATGTTGCTCATGGAGATGAAGCGCTGGATCTTCTTGATGCCGAGCCAGTGCAACACGTCGGGCATCAGCTCCTGGAAGCGCATGTCCTGCACGCCCGCGACGCACTCGGTGCGCTCGAAATAGCGCGCGGCGCTGTCGCCACCTTCCTGGCGCTTGCGCGCGTTGTAGACCAAGAACTTGGTCACTTCCCCCAGCGCGCGGCCTTCCTTGCGGAAGTAAACGACGAGCCCGGTACCGCCGCCTTGCGCCATCTTGATCGCTTCTTCGATGCCGTGAGCGAGGTAGGGACGACACGTGCAGATGTCCGACCCGAACACGTCGGAGCCGTTGCACTCGTCGTGCACGCGGCAGGCCAGCGGGACAGACTCGTCGCTGAGCTTCTCGACGTCGCCAAAGATGTACGCAGTCATCCCGCCGATCGGCGGCACGAAGACCTCGAGATCGCCTCGGGTCACCAGCTCCGGAAACATGCCGCCGGTCTGCTCGAACAGCGAGCGCCGCAGGTGGGCCTCGGTGACGCCGAAGCGATCAGCGATGCCTGGCAAGTACCAGACTGGCTCGAAGGCGGCCTTGGTCACCGCACAGTCACCGGCGCCCTTCAGCACCTTGCCGTCTGCCTTGAGCCGGCCAGCCTCCACCGCCTCCTTGATCTCGGGCATGTGCAGGTGAGCCTTGGTGACCGCGATCGTCGGCCGCACGTCGTAGCCTTCCTTGCGCTCATCCGCGAACACCTCGGCAGACAGCGCTCCCCAGGGATCGATGGATACGATCTTCTTCGGATCGCCCCACTGCGCGTGCGGGCCGATGCGGTCCGTCGGCGCCGTGTTCGTCAGATCGGGCTGGTGCTGCGGATCCAGCGCACCGGCAGCGACCGCTACCGCGCGGTAAATCGCGTAGGCGCCGGAGTGGGTGCCGATGACGTTGCGCTTGGCGGGGTCCGCTAGGCTCGCGATCACCGGTCCCCGCTCCTTGGCGGTGGCAGCGCCCCATTTGATGGCGAGCGGCGCCGGGCCGTGGCTGTTGGGATGCGAGGTGAGCTGAATGGGACGCATGTTCTTGGTCGTCATGTTTTCTTCTTCTCTCTTGCGGGGCGCTGGCAAACTCAGCTCATCCAGTTCTGGTCGGGCTGGAGCGCCCACTTGGTGGTGATCTTCTTCAGGCTCGTCCACAGCTCGACACCGCCTGAGCCGGTGATGTCGCCTTGACCAAATCGGGATGCCTTGGTGCCACCGAAGCTGAAGGGTTCCCGCGGCACCGGCACGCCGATGTTGACGCCGATCATGCCAGTCGTGGCGCGCTCGGCGACGTAGCGAGCGACGGCGCCGCGGGTGGTGAACACGCTGGTCGCGTTGCCATAGGGGCTCTTGGCTTCGAGCTCCAGCGCCTCGTCCAGGGTCTTTACTCGGACGATCGTGAGCACCGGCCCGAAGAGCTCGGCCTCGGTGCACTCCTGTCCCGGCGTGGCGTGGTCGATCACCGTGGGACCGAGCCAATATCCGTCTGGATACTCTGTTGGTGCCTTGATACCGCGGCCGTCCAGCCGCAGCTTGGCTCCATCGCTCTCGGCACGAGCGATGGCCTTGTTGAGGCGCTCGAGCGCGGCGCGGTCGATGATGGCTCCCATCTCACGGCCTAGCTCGAGTCGCTTCGCGCGCTCGATGATGGCGTCGACCAGCCGATCCACCTCGCCCACCGCGACCATCAACGAGGCCGCCATGCAGCGCTGACCGGCGCAGCCGGTGAACGAGCCCACGACTCCGTCCACGGTCACCGCAGGGTCTGCATCGGGCACGACGATCAGGTGGTTCTTGGCTCCGCCCAGACACAAAGCCCGCTTCCCCAGGGAAGTAGCTCGAGCGTAAACGGCCTTCGCAACGTTGGAAGACCCAACGAAGCCGTACGCCTTCACGTCGGGGTGATCCACCAGCGCCTCCACCGCGGCGCGGCCACCGTTGACCACGCTGTAGACGCCGGCAGGGAAGCCGGCCTCCACCATCAGCTCGGCCATACGCACGGCTGTTAGCGGCACTTTTTCGCTGGGTTTGTGCACGAAGCAATTCCCCATGGTAACGGCGATGGGGTAGAGCCACATCGGCACCATGGCCGGGAAGTTGAACGGTGTGATGCCTGCGACGACGCCGAGAGGTTCACGTCGCACCTCACACGTCACGCCTCGGCTCACTTCCTGAGCGCCTCCCAGGTCGTTCTGAAGGCTCAAGGCGTACTCGATGACTTCGACGCCCTTGAGCACGCCTGCCCGCGCCTCGGCGACCGTCTTTCCGGCCTCCAGTGCCGCACGATTGGACAGGTCGTCCAGGTGCTTCAGCACCAGCTCGCGGTAGCGAAAGAGTAACGCGGTGCGTTCCTTGAGCGGAGTGCGTGCCCAGTCGCTCGCAGCGGCCTTCGCCCCCGCGACCACCGCGTCGACTTCCCGTACGGTTGAGAGCGCCACTCGACCAACCGTCTGAGCGGTGTACGGACTCTCGACGTCCAGCCACTCCGTTTCCGGAGAGATCCAATGCCCTGCGACCAGGTTGCGGCACTCGATGGGAGTAGCCGGCACCTGGACGCCCCAGTGCTTGTTTTCGGTCATGCGTTGAGGCCTAGTCCTCCCACACGCGGCTCAGGGGCCGGCGAGTGGGGAATCGGGGAGGCTTTCACGAGTCCTTGCCCATGTCGAGAAAGTGGCGCTGGAAGCTCCTCCTCAGCCCGGGGCTGATTCGAGTTTCACCGTGTGATTTCGACACTTTCCGGCGGAAAGTGCGGGCCGGCGTTTGTGCCAACGCGGCGCCTTTTCCCAATAAGAACGCTCGGTTCTCGGCCGTAAGGCCCGCGTCACAGTCTCCACTCGGGGTCTCAGACAGCACAGCGTTCGTCGCGTCTGGGTTTGGGGGTGAGGCGCTACGTCTTTCACCAACCCCAGCTCACGGCGCTGGCTGAGCCCCAAGGCTAGAGCCGGCGTCAGTCTGGATCGCGAGCGGCGGTAGCCCAAGACCTTCTTGCCGCGCGGAGCCAGACCGAAGACCATGCCCCCGATGCGAAGACTGACACTTGGCTCGTCCTTGTTGCTCCTGTTGAACGCTTGTGGAGGCGGCACGCCAACGCCCCACAGCTCCGCGTACCACGGCGGAGCGATGGACTCAGAGCCCGCGCCGCCTAAGACGCAAGCTCCCCTGGGCAGAGGGAGTCAGGACGATCCCGTGCAGCTCTGTCACATGAACGGTGGTCCGGGCCGCACCGACTACTCCTACGTGGCGAACTATCTTTGCCAGGACGGGAGCAAGCCTCTGCGGGGCGCGGAGCAAGCGGGTGCAGACGCGCGCGTCGGAAACGTCGGCGCAGGCCCTGACGGTCACATCGTCGACCTGTATCGCGTGCCTTGTCCAAACGGCGTCGTGGACCTGTACGTCGACGCTTACCACTGTGGGCCCCACGTCGACGTGAACCGAGGCATGGACATCGACCACCTCTCTGCCGAGGAGCTAGCCACCCTCGCTGACATGGTCCGAGGGGCCCACGAAGATCCTTCGAGCGTGAAGGCCACCCAGCGGCGCAAGGCGATCGCGGAGGTGTTCCTCCAGAGCAAGCAAATCCACCTGGAATTATGTCCAGGCATCGCCGAGCTTCTCCCGACGACGGCGGATCCGAACTACTTGGGCGAGCTCTTGCTCTCCATGGGCGCTTCCGTGATCGAGGATGGCCGCCCAGCTGCCGATCCGGTGTCCGTCTACGTCGACACCCTGGCAGGCGTGCTGGTCTTCTACTCCGCCGTGCTCGCCGAAGCCGGAGAGTCTGCGCGGGAGCCGCTCCTGGACTCACTGCTCGAGAAGGCGAAGGACCGGGAGGGCTTTCCACAGTTCGTGCGCGGGGCGCTGGGTGATTGCGGCAACAAGAGCCTGGGGGTGGACCCTCCGTGAGCGCCCGCCAGTTGCGCGCTCAGCTCACTCGCTCCGCAAGGTACACGATGTCCTCCCCGCGCTCGGCGCTGGGAGTCGGCAACAGCAGGTACGCCTCGCGCTCGATCACGATGTTCAGACCCGGGCCGGAGCCCAGGCTCTGCCCTGCGTCCAGGCGCTCGAAGCTGGCGAAGTCCCGCGCAAGCACGAAGTCGTGGGTTGGTTTCACCACTCGGGCGAACAAGCGGTAGACCTCGGGCTCCGTCGGAGGCAGATCACCAGCCAGAGCGCCGATTGCCACAAGGAAACTATCGAGCACGGTGTGCGCGTACGCCATGGTGCTCGGGGCCTCGTGCTGGCCGCACTCGACGGAGAGCGCCGGCTTCCCCTGGGAGACCAAGGAGCCAATACTCACCTGATCCATGAGCATGCCTGGCCCGTCCCAACCGTACGTCACCTTGAAGCCCGTTGCTCCACCCAGGCGCACCGCCTGCTGCGAGCCGTCGCAGATCACGAACGGCGGCGTGGGCTGGCTCGCCGAGTGGATGTCCAGCAGCGCGTCAGCGCCGGTGATCAGCGGGCGCAGCTCCAGCGCGCGCTGGTGCTCATAGGTCCACGCCTCCCGCGCCAGCGACTCGACGTATCCGTACGAAAACAATCGATTGATGTCGGTGCCGCCCTGAGTGTAGCGCCGGCGCTGCTCGGTGGCGCGCGGGTTGCCATGGACGAACACCACGCTCCCTTCGAGCTGTCGCTCGACGAAGGGGCTGGGTTCCCGGCGCACGCTCTCAATCGCCGCGACGCCGCAGCGCTCGTTGCCATGCAGCGCCGCCAAGACGACGGTGACCGGCGGCTCGAGCTCGCCCGACTTGCTCAAGATCCAGGCGTCAGAAATGTTTGGGTGGGGACGAAACACGGAGAGCCTTCGAGTGGGGGGAGAGAGCGATCTAGCACGGAGCCACGGGGGTCACACGTTGCGTTCAGCCTCGCCTGCCACCGGGTGACGCGATCTGCTTGAGCGGGCGTGGCGTTCAGCGTGAAGCCTAGCGACGAGTCTCGGCGTCGAGCACCGTACGCACGCGTTCGGCCCAGCTCTCTGCTTCTGACGGCGTGCGACCCACGCAGGTCATGCCCAGCTTGCCATACTGTGAGAGCGCACCGAGCAGGTGGAAGATCGCTCCGGTGGCTTGACCCGGCTCGAAGTGGAGTTTGTGTTTGGACGCGATGTCGAGCAGATCTGGAGGTAGGAGCCCGACGTACGCTGGCGACGTGAGGTTGTCCGTCGACACGTAGTAGCGAGGCTCACCTCCAGGCGTGAGGTAGAGCCCGCTCTTCTGCTCGTAGTCGCCATCGTTTGCGAGCTTGAGCAGCATGAACGGATGAGTGGTGCCCGTCATGCGCAGGTTGATCTCGATCGCGTAGTGCTTCCAGCGCCCAGGCTCCGTCTCCACGGTGACGAAGTCCACAGCGACGCGGCCGACCACTCCGCGATCGCGCAACACGGCGCCCACCTTCAGCGCGTCGCGCTGGATCCCCAGGCGATACGCCTCGCTCGCAGGAAAGATGCAACCGAGATAGGTCTGGCCATCGACGGCCAGCTGCTGGTCGTGACTGCTCATCACCTCCAGATCGCCCTTGGGGTCGATGCGCAGCTGTACGCTTGGGCTCTTCTTGTGCCGGCCTTCGACATACGCCTCCACGACGCCGCCGATTCGCTCCATTGCCGAGAGGAAACGCGGCCAGGTCTCGTTTGCAGAGACGAACGTCAGCCGCTCGAGCGCTTCACTCACCGCCTGGGCGCGTTCCTTGTGACTCGCGCCCCCACCCCGCAGCTTGGGCTTGACGTGTGAGAGCTCCTGGAGGCTCAGCGTCGCGTTGCCCTCGCCGCTGAAGCCGTCATTGAGCTTCACCATCACCCGGCGCGTCCGCGGGTTCTCCTCCCAGACCCTCGAGACCGCCTCGGCGACCTCCGCCTCGGAGTGGAGGTTCTCCTCACCCGGCGCCAGGGAGATGCCTGCCTCCTTGAAGATGCTTCGAGAACCGCTCTTGGTGCCGAGCCACAGGAGCTTCGGGTCCACGCCGTACAGCGGTATTCCCAGCCGCACTGCGAGCTCTCGCTCGGCGTCAGAGACCGCGAACGCGGTGAGGTGGGCGCGCCCTGGGTGAATCACCTGACGGATGCGCTCCATCATGCGCGGCCGAGCGAGAATCTTCTGGGAGAGGGGCACCGGCGCCGAGTCATAGGTCGACAGCATGGTCAGCCGCGCCCGGGCATGGGCTGATGGAATGCCTCCCACCAAACCCATATGGTAATCGATGACCGCTGGGTGGATCGGCAGCGAGCTAACGAACACCATATGCGCCTCTGGGTGACGCAGCAGCCCGAGCGTGAAGAGCATGCGCTCTTCGTAGTGGATCACGCCCTTGATCGTATCCAGCTGAAAGCCATCGAGGCTCAGTGACGGGACGACGACGATGTCACGCGGGCCGCTGCCCCAGTCATGCACCGTCAGCCAGCGCTCAGCCAGGGTCTGCTGAAGGTCGGCAAACCGCGCCTCGAACTCGGGGCTCAGGCCACCGACGCGCGCCGCCTGATATTTTTCCACATGCGAATACGGGGCCAGCTCCCGCGGCTTCGCCTTGCGCGCGCGAGGCTTGGCTCTTTCTCCTCGCTTGGCAGGAGCCCGAGCGGCTTGTTTCTTGGTGTTTGCCCTGCCCGCTCGCGGTCTAGCCCCCATGCAGCCCTCCACCATAGCAAAGCGCCGGGGATTCGATGGTGGAAAAGCACTGGCTAGCGCCCAAACCCCAGCAAAGCCCAACGCTCCTCAGCCCTGCGCTCCTCAGCCCTGCGCTCCTCAGCCCTGCGCTCCTCAGCCCTGCGCTCCTCAGCCCTGCGCTCCTCAGCCCTGGGCTCGAACGGGCACAGGCGAACGACTACCGCTGGAGCCGCGCCTGCACGTCCCGCTCGCTTGGCAACCACAAGTCTCTGGCCAAGCCAAGGAGAGCCAGGAGGCGACAACTGGCGTACGCCAGATCGATCTGGAAGGGCAGCAGGCCGCTCTTGATGGAGCGCGGAAACGCGTGGTGATTGTTGTGCCAGGCTTCACCCAACGTGAGCGGAGCGAGCCACCAGGCGTTCGTGCTGTCGTCTCCGGTCTTGAACGGTCGCGCCCCGAAGCGATGCAAGATGGAGTTCACGCCGTCGCCAGCTAGGTAGTAGCTCACCTGAGTCAGGTACAAGAACGGCAACGCCCAGGCG
>JAUILJ010000269.1 GCA_030433055.1 Polyangia bacterium | reverse complement strand
CGGCTTGGTCTTGCACGACCAGCTCGCTCCCGGGTGTGGCGTGGGTCACCATCAGCTGCTCGACGGTCTCGCGGACCTCGAATCTGGCGAGCTCCTCGGAGGACGATTCGTAATACTCATCGGTGCAGCCGCTCAGGGACACGAGCGAGCCGACCAGGACCAAGGCAATCAGGGGGCGCTTCACGGGCGCATCCTATGTCGTCCGGCCCCTCCCGTTCAAACGGTTGGTAGGTTTTTAGGGGGTGAGACGCGGCATTGCCGCTCTGCGCAAAATCGTTGCTCCCCTCGGTGCTTGGTGCACACCCTCGCCCCACGGCTCGCGCCTCGAACCAGGTTCCACTCACCCAACCCCAACGAATCCGCAGATCCATGAGCGCTCTTGGAGCTCAGCTCAGCGTCCCCTGTGGACGCTGCTCACAACCCATCCGATTTGGTGAAGAGCGCTGCTCGTGCGGCGAAGCAGTCACCCCTGCGCTGAAGCGTGCGCTGGAGGAACGCCTCAAGGCATCCAGCAGCGAGTACCGGGAGTTCGACCTCAAGCTCGCGCGGGCTCGGGTCTTGCTCCTGGTGTGCGCCATCGGCCAGCTGGGCATCGGCGTGTTGCTTCACTGGTTTGGTTCTCGAGGAGCCGCTGCGGAGGCCGTCGCCGACGAGAGCATGCCCGTCAGTCTGATGATCGATGGCCTAGCAGCGTTCGGCTTCCTGGCAGCGTTCTTCATTTCCTCGAGGCACCCCATGCGGGGGATCGCGCTAGGTGGCGTGGTGTGGTTCGTCGCGCGTCTCTCCGCGTGGCAACTGGTCGCGACGCTGTCGGTTGGCGGCTTGTTCTTCAGCGGGGTCACCGCGTTGATTCTGCTCGGCGGTTTCCTTGCGGCGCGGGACGCCCAGCGCTTGCGCGCGCGGCTCGTGCAGGAAGCGGCTACTCCGCGGCAGTCTGCAGGTTGAGATCCAGGATCTGGTCGTTGACCCAGGTCTGGAAGGCTGGATCGGTATCCAGCTGGAGCGCGCGCTGGAGCTGAGGCTCTGCGAAGCGCCCGAGGGCGCTGGGGTCCAGCGTGCCCCCGCCAGTGAAGGCTTGATGCAGGGTGTTCATCAGCTCGCTCTCCCGGTCGCCAGTCAACAGCTCCACTCTCCCCACCAGGGTGCGGACGAGCTTGTCTGGCGTGGGTGCGATCTGAATGGGCAAGAGCGCATCGGTCCACTCTCGGGGCAACACGTAGAGCAGCCGGCGGCCCGGGGTGAGGAAGTAGCTCTTGGCCCAGGTGTCTACCATTGCTTGAGCTTCGTCCTCGAACAGCCCGCTCGCTACCAGCGCGCGCTTCACGACGTCCTTCGCGTTGCTCACGTAGGCGTCGAGGTCGCGCTCCTTGGGCCCGCCCTGGGCGACCACGCTGCCGCCGGGCTCGATCGCTCCAAGCGGCTCGACCAGGCCGCCCCCGTCGTGCAGGTTCAGATAGAAGGCCGCGGGGATTCGCTGCCCGGAGTCGTTCCTCACCGCGACGCTGTCGAAGTCGACTTCGTAGCTGAGCGGCACGCTGAAATCGCCGAGGCCGCGATAGAAGATGAACTGCTCGATCGCCCCGGCAGCCCGCACGGGCACGCTGGCGACCTTGCGCGAAGGCGCCCAGATGTCGTCGGGCGAGACGGGAATGGGCGCTTCGGTGTCTCCGGGCGCGAGCTGCACCTGCCAGCGCATGTTTCCTCCGGAAAACGCCGCGGCCTCACCGACCGCTGGCCAGAACGAGGTCGCGTCGGGGTACCACTGGGAAATGATGCCGCTCTTGAAGGTGACGTCCACGTCTACCTGGAGCGCCTGATCCGAGTAGAAATAGAGCACCGGCGTCTCCATCTTCTGGGTCACCGGCCCAGGTAGCGCTTCCATGGCCTTGCCGAAGTCCAGGCTCGGTGAGCGACCGATCACGAAGTCGGGCAGCGCCTCGTCTTCGTGGTGCATCCCCGGGAGCTCTGCGCCGGCCTTGAGGTTGCCCTGAGCCGAGATCATCGACGTGAACGTGCCCCACTCGTGGACGACGAACGCCTGGGCCTCCACTCCCGCGCTGCCTGCGCTGCCTCCGCTCGCCGTGGTACCCCCGGCGCCCCCAGCCTCGTGGGAGGGCTCAACGCCGTCCCCGCTGCTCGAGCCGCAGCCGAAGCCGAGGCTCATGACGCTAGCCAAGAGCGCAACTCGAGAAGTCAGCTTCAGGAGCTGCTTTGCGTTGCCGCGCGAAAACGTTGCCCGTGTCTCCCACCCGATCATGAGACGAGTCTAGCCTTCAGGAGATATTCAGGATAATGATATGTTTGCATCATTTCCCATGCGGTATGCGTATGGGTTTGAGCTGGCCAACTTCGGAGCGACGCCGGATGCACCTCGAAAAGCTGAGTATTTTTCTGGAGATAGTCGACAGCGGGTCGATCAGCGCGGCCGCCAAGCTGGTGCACCTGTCTCAGCCCGCTGTGAGCCGCAACCTGCAACAACTGGAGGAGGATCTCGGCGTCAGTCTGTTCGAACGGGAGGGGCGGGGGTTGACCCTGACGGCTGCGGGCCGAGCGCTGGTCCCCGAGGCGCGGGAGCTCTTGACCCGCGCTGAAACCATGCGGAAAACGGTGAGGGGCAGCGCTCAGCGCAGCTATCACGACCTGCGTCTCGGGACGGTAGACAGCGTGGTCAGCTTCCTGTTCGGGCACCTGGTGGCGCCGCTCAGCCAGGCATTTCCGGAGCTGGGCCTCAAGCTGACCACGGGACGGACCGCACAGCTGCTCGAGCGCGTCGCGAGCGACGACCTGGACCTGGCCCTCGTAGCCTACTCCGGCGCCCCGCCGGCCTCACGAGTCACACGCATCGCGCGCTATGACCTCCAGTACTACGGACGCAAGGATCGCTTCGGAGATCTCGAGGGCGCTTGCGACGAGGAGGAGATCGCGGCAGCGTTTCCACTGGTGGAGATCGAGGCCTTGCCAGGTCAGCCCACCATGATTCCGCGAGGAGCCAAGTCATTCGCGCGCGCTGGGAGCCTGGCTTCGGTCAAGGCGCTCGTGCTCGGAGGCTTTGGGGTAGGCTCGCTGCTCGACTTCATGCTCAGCGCAAGCGAGCGTCAGCGGCTGGTTCGGGCCGGCGTGCCTCACGACCCGCAGTGCGCGCTGTACCTCGCAGCGGGCCCAGGCTGGCGTGGGGATCGCGCGCTGGAGATCGAAGCCTGCATCGCGCAGCACCTGCGCCCCCACCTGTGCGCCGACTAGTCTCGCGCGGCGCCGGCAAGGAGCCCGAGCAGCAGCGCACCTCCGGTGAGCATGGCTCCAACGTCCTCATCCCGCGCCGCTGGGGCGCGCAGTGCCTCTTGGAAGGCTTGGATTTCGTAGGCGGTGGGCGGCGTGTGGTTCCAGACGCGCTGGCCGGGCTCCGTGAGCGATTGCTTGTCGAGCACGGAGCGGTGAACCGCCTCGATCTCACCGGGGTCGAAGAAGGAGCCATGGTGAGGACACGCATCGACCGTGAAGCGGCCTCCGGCGATGGGTGTCATCGCCATGCGTTCGTCGCACACGGGGCAAGCGCGAGGGACCTTGGCGTCGAGTCCTCGAGCCCGCGCGTTGCTGGTCGCCCGCTTTGCCATCTCGAAGACCTCGGTGCCGCTGCCGTTGGCCACGTGGTTGCAATTCGCCAGGTCGAGCCATACGCCGCCGCAGTGACCGCAACCCCAGATGAAACCGGTGGACGTGCGTGCGCCAAATAGCCGATAGCCGCAGCCGGGGCAGTGCTCTGGTTCTGCCGACGTTCGCGTTTCCCCGGGGCGTTGGACGAAGTTGTTCTGCCCGCAGTACTCACACTCGGTGACTTGGGTCGTCTCGTCGAACTCCTGCGGTGCTCCGCAGTTCTCACAGCGCATCAACATGGCGCCTCACCCCAATCCCTTCTGTACGCGTGCTCGCCGGTTCCGGCAGCGACTTGGTGAGCTTACCCGACCTCGGGCTGGGGGGAGGGAGGGAAAAACCACGGGGCTAATTCCCCTTCTCGAGACCGCCAGGGCCTTGCTCGAGCAACGCGACGACCGCCGCCAGGCGCCACTCGAGGCCGTGTTTTCGGGCGGCCGTCTGGCTGCGCTCGATGGACTTCACGAGCTCCTTCTCGCCCAGGCTCAGGGAGCCAGCTGGACGGTGAACTTGTAGGTCAAGCTGTCGGTGCCGGTGCACTGCTGGTTGAGCATCATCACGCGGGCGGTGAGGGTCACTTCGGTGCCCGCAGGAACAGAAGAGTCGACCTGTACGCTGGAGTCCGCCTGATTCGTGCCGCAGGGCAGTACAGCAAAGAACTGTTCGTCGGTCACGCTGACCCCAGGCGTGTCGGACTCGAAATCGACCCCGGGGTAGTAGTTCATGCCGAAGCCCGAGATGTCAGACAGATCCACACGGAAAGTCCCAGCGGTGCCGCTGATGATGCCCTCGCTGGGCTCGAGCCGGGGGTTCGATACGCGGAGCCGGTCGAGATCATCACAGCCGGGCTGGGTGAACCCGCCGGTGCCCATCTGCTCCACGCACTCCATTGCCTGGCCGCCGGTCCCTCCCGTGCCAGCTCCTGCGCCTCCGCCGACGCCCCCACCTGCGCTGGCGCCTTCGCCTCCTGCTCCGCCGCTACTCGAGCCCGCGGCGGCGCCGATGCCCGCGGTTCCTGCTTCGCCCGCGGTGTTTCCGCTGCCCCCGCTGGTCACTCCCCCGCTCCCCGCGGCGCTGGTGCCAGCGACGCCGCCACTGCCATCATTCGCGGAGTTGCCGCCGCAGGCGACTGCCAAGAGCAGCACCGCGTACGCGGAGCCGTGAGTGATCCAGGGTGTGAAGTTCAAGCGCCGCATGATTCAAGCCTCCTTGGCTGGGTGCGATGCCCCAGCGACTTCCAGAGTGACTCACCGCAACCGTTACGTCCATTTGAATGAATTGGATACATCGTGCCAATGAGTTGCACGATTCCCGCGCGTCGCTCCGCTAGCCTCCGGCATCGTGGCAGCGAAGCGTGTGGTGGGGCTGATGCTGGTGTCCGTGCTGCGCGCGCTGTGGTGGGCACTCGTGATCCTGCTGCCGTTGCTCGGGGTATGGCTGGCTTCGAGCATCGCCGCGTACCTCAATGGACCGCGCTGGCTGGCCTTCTTGGCGGGCGTGTTGTTGTTCCCGGTGGGACCCATCGCGTGGGACCGCCTGGCGGAGCGCCGCAGGGCCAAGCGTGCTCAGGAGCGCGCAGACTTGCGCGGGAAGGAGCGCATCCTCACCACCGGGGACCGCTGGGTGTTGCGAACCTTGGCGCTCAACACGTTTTTCCTTACGGTATTATTGCTGTGGTACCCGACCCAGGCCTTCGCTGCGCTGGCCACACGAGGTGACTGGTTCGTCGAAGGCTCGGAGGGCAGCTGGGCCAAGCGCGTGCGCTCCTTCAAGCTGGTCGCAGCGGGCAGTCTCGAGTTTCTGTACAACGCCGCCCACGACAACCCGTTTCGCGAGGGGAACGAGCAGGGGGAGGAGATCGAGGATCCCCAGGCGGGGCATGGTCTGGCGGTGGGTTCGGCAACTCCCGCTCAGAGCAGCGAGCCGCAGCCACCGCCACAGCCCGAGCGGCAACCACAGCCCAAGCCACAGCCACAGCCACAGCCCAAGCCGCAGCCCGTTGCCCAGCGCCACGAGTATCCTTTCCCTCGCACGCTGCACCCGCTGGTCAACAGTATCCCCAAGGATTCGGAAGTCAGCGTTCGGGCGGTCGGCGAGTACATCAAAGCTCATGAGCCCGACGCTTTCATGCGGGTCAAGGCACTCCACGACTACGTCGCCGATCGCATCGCCTACGACGGGCCGAGCTACGTCGCTGGGAAGTATCCCCCATGGGACGCGCCCACGGTGCTCGCGACGCGCCTCGCCGTGTGTGCGGGCTATGCGAGGCTCCTGGCCGCGCTCGGTGAGGTGACCGGGGACAAGATCCTGTACGTGACCGGGGACGCGCGCGTGGGCAACTCACCTCCGTCGGGAAACGGACACGCCTGGAACGTCGCTCAGGTCGATGGCTCTTGGTACCTGCTGGATCCAACCTGGGACTCTGGTTCTCTGAGCGGAGCCGAGTTCAAGAAGGCCTACAGCACCGACTACCTGTTCGCGCCACCTGAGGTGATGGGCATCACCCATTTCCCCGATGAGCCGAAGTGGCAGCTGCGGGAGCCGAAGATCAGCCGGGCAGAGTTCCTGGCGCAGCCTGTCCTGAGGCCCTGGTTCTTCAGCAATCGCTTGAAGTTGCTCGAACCGCGACGCGCTCAGGTCACGGTGAATCGGCACTTTGGTGCGCGGGTCGAGAACCCCTTGGGGCGCTTCTTCCTCGCCTACGCGACACCGCAGCACGGCGGGCAGGAGATCCGCTGTGACGCCACGTCTGGCGGGACGGTGGACGTCCACTGCGACCTGCCGCCTGGGGAGTATCGCGTGAAGCTGTACGTCGGGCTCCAGCGCTACAACGCGACCTACTCCAGCGCGGGCGAGTTCGCGGTGTTCAGCAACTGAGCGAGGTCTGCGGCTCCGGGGCTCAGCGGCAGATCTTGTCGCAGTCGTCGCTCTTCGGCTCGGGTTCGAAGCAGTACCAGGTGCCCTGACATGAACAGAAGTGAGTCTGCGTTGCGCAGCTGACGATCATCATGCGTGTGGGCACGCCTGGGCAGGGCTTGCCCTGCAGGTCGTCGGCGCTGGCCTCGCACGTGGGAGGACATGGGTCGAGCTTGACGTCGGCACAGTCGTTCTTTTGCCCTGGGGAAGCGCTCTGTGTGCCGCCGGAGCAACCGGCTGCTAGGCATACGCCGCACACGAAAGCCCACACTGGTTTCAAGCGCATCTCACCCCCCGAACTGGCGAAGCCGGCCCTGCATGTCGAGGTCGCGATAAATCCCGAGCGCCTCGTCGCGGAATGCCTCGGAGCCGTCCGGAGTGACCGCGGCCAGGGCCATCAGAGAGTCTGCCAGCTCGTCGCGCTCCCCGGCGGGTCGCAGCTGATCGACGCTGGCCTGGAGGTGCTCCCGCGCCCTGGGGAGATCGCCTCTTACCTGGGCGATCTGCCCGAGCAGGCGCTCGGAGAGGCCGAGGGTCACCGCGTAGCCTTGTTCGGAGATCAACTTGGCCCGCTCCGCGCAGCGCTTCGCGCTCTCCAGATCTCCGCTCTTGAGCTCCACCACCCCCAGGCCCCACACAGCCTCCGCCACGACGAAGATCATCTCCACCCGATTGGCCAGCTCGATGGCGCTGGTGAAGCTCAGACGCGCGGTCTCGAGCCTTCCCAACTCCAGCTCGATGCGTCCTCGATTGCACAGCGCGTTGGCCTCCAGTCGGCTCTCGCGGGCTGCTCGGGCATGGCTCACGGCCTGTTCGGCGCTGTGCAGGCCGGCTTCGAGGTCGCCCAGCAGGCGCTGGTTGATACAGATGTTTCCGTGATGTTTCCCTGCGGAAGTTTGATCGCCGCTCGCTTCGGCTAGCTTGGCTGCCTTGGAGTAATGGGAGATCGCGCGGCGATAGTGGCCGGTGGAGCCCCAGGCGATGCCCAGCGCGTTCTCTACCCGAGATAGCAGCGCTGGATCTTCCAGTGATCCGGCGAGCGCTGCTGCTTGCTGCGCGCGCTGCATGGTCTCTTCGCCTCGCGAGCCGAGGTATGCCAGGTAGCTGAGGCTGAGGTTTACCCGTACCTGGCTCCTCGCGTCTGTGAGCTGGGTGCCTAGCTCGAGCGCGCCCAGCAGGTGTTGCTGGGCCGGCCCGATGCGCCCCGTGGCGGTCTCCATTTCGCCCAGCGTGAGCATCGCCTCCAGCCGTTCGTTGGGAGCGAGCGCGTGCTCCTCGGCGAGCTTCAGCGCGTGCTCCAGGCTAGCCAGGGCGTCCGCGAGGGCGCCACGGCCCTCCGCAGCGCGCCCAGCCTTGATCAGATGCACGGTGGCTTCAGAGTATTGCCCTGCGGATTCAAAGTGCTGGGCGATTCTACGCAAGCGGGTGGGCCCTGCGTCGGATTGCTCCACGAGGCTCCTGGCCGCTGCGAGGTGCAGGCGCCTCCGCGCTGCGTCGCTCAGGTTGGCGTAGGCGACCTCGTGCAGCTTGTCGTGAGCAAATACCAGGCGCTCGCGCTCTGGGTGCTGCGCGTCGCCGGAGCGCGTCGGTTCGAGCATGCTCTGCACCACCAGAGCTTGCACTGCCGAATCAAAGGCTTTCTCGGAGAGGCTTTGCTCTCCCGACAGCTCGCAGGCCAGGCGATGGGCGCGGAACAACACGTCACTATCCACCCGGCGCCCGAACACGGAAGCTAGCTCCGCGATGCGCCGGGCTCCGCGCTCCAGTCGGCTGAACCTGAGCGCCACCAGCGACGCGAGGCTGCTCGGCAGCGGGACGCTGCGCAGGGACTCTGCTGCCGCTGTGAGCTGCCAGGTTCCGTCCAGGGCGCGGGTGAGCAGGCCCTGACTCACGGCCGCGCGCAGGTACTCGGAGACGAAGAACGGGCTACCGTGCGCGCGCTCGATCAGAAAGTCGGCGAGCTCCACCGGGGGGCTGGGCAACGCGAGCATGTCTGCTGCCATGCCGAGGATGCTCAGCGCGTCCAGGCCTTCGAGTTCGAAGCGACGATCCGGGGCGAAGTTGGCCAACTTCGTCAGCTCGGCGTCGGCTTCTGCCGTGCGGAAACTTCCGACGACGAGGACCGGGTGATCACTGAATGAAGCGTGCTCCACCGAGTCCTGGAGCCAGGCGAGCGTCACCGGGTCCGCCCACTGCAGGTCGTCGAGCAACAGGAACAGCGGGTGCTTCTTTGCCCAGCGCGCAAGCACCTGCGTCAGCTGTTTGCGCGCCTCTTCTTTCAGCTTGTCCGGGCTGAGCCTCAAGCCTTGCCCTTCGGCTCGCAGTCGCGGCTCG
>JAUILJ010000268.1 GCA_030433055.1 Polyangia bacterium | reverse complement strand
GGTCCGCCGGTGACGACGATCCGCGTGCGACGGATCCCGTTCTCGTTGACGTGCACCGCTCCCTTGCCTGGGTCGTCAGTCATTCGCGCCAGCTTACCCCGAACGGCGCCTCGACAGCTGCCCTCGTTGGCTTGGAGAAACCGCGCAACGCCTGCGTCTAAAGACCCGCGCCCGCAGGCGCTGCGCAGAGGCTGCGGCGCGCGCCTGGACACATTGGCGGCACCTGGCACGCCTCCCCCCCAAAACCCGAAGCCTCTACCGGATTCGCTGCGCTGGGCACGAGTCGGCACGATGGTTGCTCTGTGCCTGGACAATCCCGATGACTGGACACGGGATCCAAGGAGGAGAGAACAGTGCTCGTCTCTGACATCATGACCCGCAACGTGCTCACCGTCTCACCCGAGGCCAGCGTCCAAGACATCGCCTGGGGCCTGCGTATCCGCGGGGTTAGCGGAGCACCCGTGAAGGATGGTGACGGGCACCTGCTGGGCATCGTCTCACGCAGTGATCTGAACGACCCGAGTCGCGTGGGGGAGAGCTCGCCCGAGAGCGGCCAGACCACCGCCGGCGAGGCGATGACTCCTGCGCTGTTCGCAGTTCGCGATACGGACTCGGTGCTCGACGCCGCCAAGCGTATGGTGGAGACCGGGACCCATCGCTTGGTCGTGGTGGACTCCGAGGGTCACCTGGTGGGGATCGTGACCCCCATGGACATCCTGCGCGTGTACGTGACCCGCGGCGGCAGCCTGGAGAGCTAGCAGAACCTCGCGGAAACGAAACTACGCGTGAACGCCTGGAGGGATGGCTCAGTCCTCCGCGGCGTGAGCGACTGCGTCCTCGACGATCTGAGCGACGTGCTGATCCACCAGACGGTAGATGATGCGCTTGCCGTCGCGCTCGGACTTCACCAAGCGCGCTTCGCGCAAGACCCGCAGCTGGTGGCTCGCAGCGCTCTGCTCCAGACCGCAAAGCTCTGCCAGCGCCCCCGCGCTCTGAGGGCCTCGCCTTCGCAGCGCGACGAGCACCCGGAGGCGCGCCGGGTGGGCCATGGCGGACAGCAGGTCGACTGCGCTGTCGAGCGCCTGCGGTGACAGGCGTTCCACATTGCCGCGAGGCAGCCCTTCCGGATCGACCCGCAGAGCTGCGCGCGCGGGGCGCTTCACGGCTCCACCTCCGCTCGCATCTGAACTCCCTCGAACAAGGCGCACGGCGCTTCACACGGGCGAGGCTCCGTCTGCAGGGTGGTGTGCTTGATGTGAAACCGCCGCGCCAGGAGCTCCTCGACTCGAAGCCTCAGATCCGTCGCGAGCACGCGTTCATCGTACACGATGTGCGCCGACAGGATCGGCTCGCGACCATCCACCGACCACAGGTGCAGCTCGTGCACGTCGGTCACGCCATCGACGGCCTCCAGTTCGCGCAACACGGCCTCCGCGTCGACGCCTGAAGGAGCGAAGTCGAGGAGTACGCGCGTGGCGTCCTTCAGCAGCCGCCAGGTGCCCCACAGCACCAGCGCGCCAATCACCAGACTCGCGATCGGATCGGCCAGCGGGAAGCCGAGCCACACGCCGATCGCCGCGAGCATCGCCGCTACCGAGCCCAGCGCATCAGCCAGCATGTGAGCAAGCGCCCCGCGCACATTGAGCCCCGTCGAGTCCGAGCGATACAGGTGCCAGGCGCTCCCCAGATTGATGGCGAGACCGATGGCGCCGGTGATCATCACCGGCCAAGGCGCGACGTGCACCGGTTCCCCGAACATCCGCTCTATTGCCTCACGGAAAATAGAGACGCAGGCAACGGCGAGGATGATGCCATTGACGAAGGCACCGAGCACCTCGGCCCGCAGCAGCCCGAAGCTCCTGGTAGGACTCGGGGCGCGGCGTGCCAGGAACGCGACCGCGAGCGCAAGCGAGAGCGCGCCCACGTCCGTGACCATGTGGGCAGCATCGGAGAGCAGCGCCAGCGAGTTCGTGGCAAACCCCACCACGACCTCGATCACCAGGAAGGCGCCGTTGAGCACCAGCGCCCAGGTCAGCGCTTTGCGACCCGCTGCGTCGGCCTGACCGGATCCATGCCCATGGCCGTGGGCGTGGCCACCGTGTGCGTGTCCATGCATGACGAATCCTTCATATGAATGATTCTTCATGTTTACGCAAGCAGTATCGGAGCGCTTTCGCCCGGATTCCCGGAGCCGCGCGGGCCCACGTGGGTACGATTGCCACAGCCAGCGCGGACCCCTGCTGCTATAGCCGCTCCGAGCCATGGATCCCGCTCCACAACCCGCGACTCCCAGTATCACTGAACTCGAACACGCAGCGTACGCGGCCTGGCCGTCGGAGCGAGTGAGTGATCTGGACGGCTGGCGTCTGCGCTACATGCGCGAAGTGACCCGCAGGGCGAACAGTGTCTGGCCCGTCTCCAAGACGCCGAAGACTGAAGCAGAGCTCAAGCAACAGGTCGCAGAAGCCGAGGCGTTCTACGCCAAGCTCGGTGCGAGTCAGGTGCTGTTCCAGATGACTCCCCTCGCCGACCCCGGGCTCGAGGCGGTGCTCGAGGCGCGAAGCTATCGCGTCGACGCGCCGGTCGCGATCCAGGTCGCGCCGGTGTCCAAGGTCATCCAGATGACACCGCGCGGCAACGCGTGCATCGAACTGACGCCGGGCCCGAGCTTCCTCGAGGTAGCGGTTCAACGCGGTCGCTTCAAGGACACTCCGGAAGAGTTCCTGGGTCTGCTCGGTCGCATCCAGGGCCGCACGGGGTTCGCGAGCGTGGAGGCGAGCAACGGCTCCATCGCCTGCGGGCTCGGCGTGTGCGACGGCGAGTTGATGGGCGTGTTCAACATGGTGACGCTCCCCGAGGCTCGGCGTCGGGGCGCTGGCTCGACGTTGCTCGGCGCCCTGTCCCGCTGGGCGGAGCGCCGAGGCGCGAAGTTCGTCTACCTGCAGGTGGAGCGTGACAACGTGGCCGCGCTCAAGCTCTACGCCCGCTATGGCTTCGAGGAAGTGTACGGCTACCACTATCGCAAGTTGAGCCTCGAAGACTAAAGTCTAGAGGTATGAGCGACGAAGCCGAAACGCCGAGCGCTAGCATCGAGGCCGCCAAGTCAGGTCGAGCGAAATGTCGCCGCTGCCGCCAGACGATCGCCAAAGGGGAGCTCCGGCTGGGTGAGCAAGTGGACAACCCCTACGGCGAGGGTGCAGCCACGCTCTGGTATCACCTGGCCTGCGGCACCATCAAGCGGCCCGCCGCGTTCTTGAACGCCGAAAAATACTTCCTCGAGGATATACCCGAGCGAGCGCAGCTCCTGGCGCTCGCCGCTGCCGGGGAGCGCGTCCCCTGCCTCACTCAGCTCGCTGGCATCGAGGCGGCTCCGTCGGGCCGCGCGCGATGCCAGCAGTGCAGAGAGCTGATCGAGAAGGCGGATCTGCGATTGATCCGCCACAACGAGGCGGACCTGATGGCGGTTCCGACCAGCAGCTACATCCACCTCACGTGCGCGAAGGACTACGCGCGAGCCGCCGAAGGCGGTGACGCACCAACGGCCCTGGATGACCTCCGGACCCACCTCGAGCACCATTTGAGCCGCCTCGAAGCAGAGCTGCGAGGCGACGCCGAAGCCAGCGTCGCCCGGCTCTTCACTGCAGCGGAATCGTGAACTCGTCCTTCGCAGTGCCGGTCTGGTCCACCGCCTGAGCCTTGATCTCCGTCTTCGTGACCTGCACCCACATCGCCTGGTTGAAGGCGCCAGAGGCGACGCGCTGACCGCAGAACTCTCGATCGGTGTTCTCGTCTACGTTCCCGATCGCGCCACCGCCACCACCGGTCGTGACATACGTCAGATCCCGAGCCGTGAGCGGCACGACGAAGCGCTCATAGCCATGCATGTGGCCCTGGAGCACGAGCCGTACGTTGTACTGCTCGAACAGGGGCTCCAGCAGGTAGCGCTCGGTCAACAACGCACCGGTGTCCCCGCAGGTGATCAGCGGCCGATGCATGTAGACCACCGAGAAGCGGTAACCCGGCGCCTCGGACTTCTCCTTCAGCTTGGCCGCGAACCAGTCGTACTGCGCGGGGTCGGCGCCATCTTGCAGCGGGATCTCAGTATCCAGACTGAAGAAGCTCACGCCCCCGGTATCGAAGACGTAATAGGCGCTGGTCCCCTCGAAGCCGGAGTCGCCAAAGAAGCGCGTGTAGTACTGATCGTACTCGTCAGGCTTCTCGCTCTCGTGGTTGCCGATCGCCGGGAAGAACGCGCCCTGGGAGAGCATGGGCTGCATCGCAGGGAACCAGGAGGCCCACGTCTCGAGGCCCGAGGCGTAGTACTGCAGATCGCCGGCATGGACAGTGAAGTCGTAACCCTTGCGCGCCACTTGCTCTAGGATCAGCTCCGTGTTGTCACTGACCCCAGGGTTGGTGTCGGCGATGGCCATGAAGTTGAAGTCTTCACCGCTGGCCTTTGCCGTACAGAAACGCCCCTGACGCGAGCTGTCTGCCGTCAGCACATAGCCGTAGCAACCCGGGGCTAGCCCAGTCAGCTTGGCCTCGTGCATGTAGTAGGTGCCGGGCAGATCGTCCGGTATTTCCGCAGGGATGATACTCGTGTAGCGGTTTTCGATCTCGAAGGGTGTCACCTCCGACTCGAACGCCTGGCCCGCACCGCCTTGCTCCGGCGTGAGCTTGAGTTCTGCGCTGGCAGACTGGTCGCAGCTCTCCCAGCGAACCACCGCGGAGTCCGTGGTGATGCGAGTCGACCAAGGGCCCTTGCTCACGGCCTGGGTGCAGACATCCGCGCTGCCCGCGCTGCCGCCGCTCCCCGATCCGGAGCTTCCGCCCGCTCCCCCGGCGCCACTACCAGCGCTGCCCGCGCTGCCGCCCTGGTTGCCTCCAGAGCCACCGCTGTCCTCATCGCTGCAAGCCAGAGCCAACCCGCCCACGCCAGCGCACAGCGCACAAAAGCCAAGCCAGCGGGTCACCGCAGCGCCCGAAACCGAAAGCCGTTCCATATCCTTCGACTTTACCTAACGACCGTTGGGCTGTCTTCCGGGATCGACCTGGCGACCGGACAGCCCCTGCCACGGCCTCGCAAGCAGCGCTCCCGCAGCGCGCATCCCGTCCACCCGTCAGGCGCAGATCACAGGCCTGGGGGTGAGGAGCGGTCGGTCGCCCGCCTGGAGATGGTCACCAGGCGCTGAAGTGCCCGAGAACCTTGAACTCACCTGGCACACCGAGCGCCAGCGCCCACCGCTACCAGCAGCACTCGGAATCCATCGGTCGGCGCAGGGAGGAGTTACGCCTACACCACAAAAGCTGCACCTCCAGCTTACCGCACGGATACGCGCGAACCGGAAACAAAAACGCAATCACGAAGTGATTTCTTGGTGGAAATTTAGTCCTGCTCCCTCCACAATGCTCCGCGTCACAGCGACGAGCGCCACCCCTCCCTGTGACACTCTCTGCAACCAACGCCCACCCAGCGTTTCCGCAGGGTTAAAAGTCCGCAGCCTCGCTCCGCCTCGGGAGCGGGCTCATCAAGCGCCAACCCGTGCCCGGGTACGACTCCGGAAACCTGAGCCAGGCTCTCGCCGAAGCCTGGCGCCCCGTCCCGCTCCAAGCTGGGACCCAGGAGTCGCCAACCCAGACCGCAATCGGACCAGGAGACCAGCCCATGACCACATCCTCCGCTATCGCCAGCTGGGGCCTCGCCATCGCAGCTGCCTTGGACGCTCGCGGATTCGATAGCCGCTCGCTCATGCAGCGCGCTGGTATCGAAACCAGCCAACTGGAGTCCAGCGACCGCATCCCCGTGGCCACCACTACGAAGCTGTGGCGTATCGCCGTAGGCACCACCGCAGATCCGTGCTTCGGCCTCGTCGTCGCCGAGTACGTAAAACCGACCACGTTCAACGCGCTTGGGTTCTCCCTCGCGGCTTCCTCGACGTTGCGCGACGCGTTCCAACGCATCGTGCGCTACTTCGGCATGGTCACCGACGCAGCTGAGCTGTCTTTCGGCCCCCAGGGGAGCTTCTACGAACTCAACATCCGTCTCGGTGAGCAACGCTTGGCACCCGAAGCCGTCGACGCTCTGATCGCCGTCGGAGCGCTGCTCGCCAAGAGCCTCGCAGGCCAGGACGCCAAGCCTCTCAGCGTCGAGCTCGAGCGCGCGGCGCCGCAGTCCTGGCAGCGCTTCTCGGAGTTCTTTGGCTGCCCGGTGCACTTCTCGGCGGCGCGCAATTGCCTGCGCTTCGACCGCGCGTTGTGCGAGGCGCAATTGCCGCCCGGTAATGCAGAGCTCAGCCGCTCGGGCGACCACGTCGCCGAACACTACCTGGAGCGCTTCGGCCCCGAGAGCCTGGCGCGACGCGTCCGCGCGGTGTTGGTGGAGCTGCTGCCCGCGGGAGATCCTGGGCCAGCCCGGGTCGCCAAGCGCTTGGGCACCAGCCTGCGGAGCCTGCAGCGGCACCTCGCAGCAGAAGGCACGAGCTACACCGCGCTGCTCGAGCGCGTGCGCCAGGAGCTCGCGGAGAGCTATCTGGAAGAGACCGACACGCCGCTGGGCTCCGTCGCGTTCCTGCTCGGCTTCTCGTCGGCTTCCGCGTTCAGCCGCGCCTTCCGACGCTGGAACGACTGCTCCCCCAGCGAGTACCGAGCGTATCAGGCGCGGCGGGAGTCGACTCCGCCGCCGCTGGAGCACAGTGACGTGATGGCCTCCGGAGATCGCGTAGCCTCGGGAATGTAGGGCAGCGCAGACCGCGCCGGCGCGACGCTGAATGACGTCACAAGACCAGCAGCCGAGGCAGCAAGCCTCGGCTGCTGACGTTTGTGGGACCGCCACGGGAACGGCGCGGAGCACATCCGAAGCGGCGAGCGCGCCAACCGAGCGCCGCCAGCAGAACTCGGTGCCCCAACGCGAGCAAAGCGCTGTAGCATCGTGAGCTATCGCATGACCTCGAAAGTCACCGCTGAGCGCAGGACCAAGCGCGGAGTAAGCTCGCGCAGCCCTGCCCGTGGAGCGAAACAGTCCACGGGGAAGAAGGTCGCGGCGCGCAAGGCTCCGGCGCGGAAAGCCCCCCAGTCCCACTCGCGCAAGGCTCCCGTGACGCCCCCGGCCGATGCGGCAAAGGGGCCGCGGCGGCGCGTGGTCAACACACAGCTGGACGAGAAAGCCGGGCGTGCTTACGGCGGCCTGACGGCGGCGGAGCGCCAGCGAGAGCGGGCCCAACGCCTGCTGGACAGCGGCTTCGAGCTGTTTGGAACAGAGGGCTACGCCAATGTGTCCATCGAGCGCGTGTGCAGCCACGCGGGTGTTACCGCGCGGCACTTCTACGAGGCGTACCCCACGCGGGAGGACCTGCTCCTCGCGGTGTTGGACCACGTCACGACCCAGGTGCGAGGCCGGGTGCTCGACGCCCTCGCCATCGAGGTCGATGACGCGCGCCTGCGCCCCGTCAACGGCCTCAGCGCCTTCCTCGAGGGTTACCTCGGGGATCCGCGCGCAGCGCGCATCGTGTGCATGGAAACGGTGGGCGTGAGCGAGCGCGTCGAACGGCGACGACGCGCGAGGATCGACGAGTTCGCGCGGGTGATCGAGATGGAGGCGCAGAACCAAGCTCGCATCTATCACGCTGCCCAGCGCGACTTCAGCCTCACTGGGGTCGCCCTCGCAGGCGCGACGAACGAACTCATCGTGCACTGCTTGCTGAGCCCAACTCCCCCGTCCTTGCCGCGCATTCGGCGAGAACTCCTGCTGCTCTACCTTGGGCTGATCGCTGGAGACGAGATCGCCCGACGAGACATCGCCCAGCTGGGGCTTTGAGGCGTTAGCCCGGCCGCGCGTCGGCAACGACGGGTGCGCGCGCGCACTAGCGCGTTCCGTCGCACCGGTCGGCGGCCGTCGGCCCAACATTCTGACAAGCTAGCTTGTCAGAATGCATCGAACAAGGACCCTTGTCGGACGTCCGACTGTCAACGGTCAGTCAACGCAACCCAGGTTTGAGTGTCGCGCGCCCAACTCTCGGAGATGGCTACGCTTCGAGAAACGCGAGCCCGCCTTGCGAATACACGCGCAAGCAAAAACCCGCGGCATCTGCGCGAGAACACGCAGCCAAGCACCACCCGCCGCGCGCCTTCGGTGCTCCACCCGCGCTGGAGTGTAACCAAACCGGAATCCAGCGTCGCGTGATCATTGCCCCGAGGAAATTCAGGCATGAACGAACGTTAGCCGACGCCCTGGGGGTCAGGATCTAGCGTCTGCCAGAACACGACGCGCTTGCCCGCGAGCCGCGGAGCCGCCGCGAGCAGCCCGGCGAAGGCCTTGCCCGTGTACGTCAGATCCAGCGCGATGCCGCTGCGCTCGAGCAGCCAGTGCTTCGCGCGGCGCCCCGCCGACGTTGGCTGTGCGTAGCCTGCCCCGAGCTGCGAGTCGTCGATCACGGGCACGGGGCCGGTGAGGCGTTCACGGAGCTGAGGCGCCAGACCGCCAAGCACGTCTCGAGTCATCGCGACCTCGCGGGCGAAACGCGACTGAGTGTAGGGAGCCCGATTGGACGCACGCATGACCACCAACTCCGTCGGCCACTCGACGCCAAGTATTCCGAGCTGCAGTCCGGCAGCGGTTCCCAGGGTGCCACCCGCGACGAACAGGTAGTCCGGCGGGGGCCAATCCAGCGCTGCGAACTGCGCAGCGAGTTCGAGCACCGCAGCAACACAGCCGACGTTGCCCACCGGGCTCGTTCCTCCCCACGGAAACAAAGCCTGCTCCGGACGGTCGCCGAGCCAGCGGCGCGCCTTCGCCTCGGCGCTCCGCTGGGAACCCGCGGAGATGAGCGTCGCACCTGCCCGCTCACACAACTCGAGATTGCGGCGCCCATGCTCATCGAGCGGACCTGGCAGCAGGTAGGCTCGAACGGCCAGTC
>JAUILJ010000267.1 GCA_030433055.1 Polyangia bacterium | reverse complement strand
CTCTCGGGCAACACACAAGCCACCCTGGAGTCTGCACTGGACGGGATCGTCCAGCGCCTCCAGAAGCAACCTCCAAGCACACAGGTCCTAGACACCTGGCGCGGCCGCGACGCAGAGCTCACGGCCTCGGCGGCAGCCGCGTCGCTCTATTTGCCGCCCGGCAATGTCTTCTCAGGCACGATCTTCTTGGTGATGGGCTACGACATCGGGGTCGCCGCGCCGCCAGACCTGATCCTGAACGTCGCTCACGAGCATTTCGTCCAGGCGCCCTCCGAGCTTGCCTTCTATGCGACTCACGAGGCGCACCACGTCGGCTTCCTCTCACTGCGCCGAGCGCCCACCCTCACAGAGCTGAATCAGGCACCGAAGCTGCGCGAGGTCATTCGCTTCATGACGCAGCTCGAAGGCATGGGCGTGCACGCGGCGTTCCCTGAGCGCCGCGATCGGGGGCAGCTGGACGGGGACGCCGACTACGTCGTGTATCAGGATGCAGCGCGCGCACGTGCGATCACGAAACGCTATGGCGAACTGGTGGCGCGCTTGTCGCAAACCGACGAGGTCGTCGACGATGACGTCGGCATGATCCTGAACGCGATGTCCTCGGGGGAACGCGTGTGGTACCAGTTTGGCGCCCTCGCCTGCTGGACGCTGGAACGCGGACAGGGGCGTCGAAAACTGGTCGAGGCTGTCAAGCGCCCGGAGATCTTCGATGAAACGGTCACGCAGCTGCTGAAGCGAGGCTAAACGAGGCGCAGTGGGTTCCTTCACTTTATTTCCATACGGATGTTAATACCCCGCGTCGGATACCCGAGTGTATCCACAAAGTAACAGTTTCCCAACTGCGCTCGTCTACCACCTCGCACGACGTTTCAGCAGTGAACTGAGGAGTGAGCGCCCTTCGTCGTTGGGCGCGCCTGACGGTTTGCTACGGTGCGTGTTGGAGGCAGCATGGGATCAGGAACCTACCCCCTGGGCACTAGACTTCGTCACTCTCTCACCGTGATCAACTCGCCCATCGCGGGGCGGATTGTCGGAGCTGAACGAGACGATCACTGTCTGGTCATGAAGGTCGGCGTCGGAGGCGCCTTCCTGGCCTGCGAGCATCCCCCGGCATACGGCGAGCGCGTCCGGCTACGCATCGGCGCAGGCTCGAGCGCCTTCGAGGTGGACGGCACCGTGCGCTGGCTCGACGCCGGGGGCTTCGGCGTGCAGTTCGGGATGACCGGTGCCCGAGAGACCGCGGCGCTGGCACGGCTGGTCCAGGCGGCCTGAGCCACCGAGCGCGGGGAGGCGACGGGTTCTGGCTCCGTAGGAGCCTCAGAACCTTTTCGGCCTGGGTCCGTATCACCTGCGCACCGGGCTCCTCACGTCCGTTACGGCGCCTGAACGCCGCGTCTCACCCCCACGAAAAAAACTTCGTCGGGGTGTAAGGGCGACGTTTGTCCCGCGTTAGATGCACCCTACATGCCTGTGCGGGGTCAGGGGGAGCTATGGGTGGCGCGCGATTGAAGCTGGGTTGGTTGGCAATTTGGAGCTTGCTGCTGCTGTGCGCCGCAAGCGCGAGCGGTCAGGTGCAACCCACGTTGGATCCTTCGAGCTGGTCCAAGGGGTTTCGCAAGCTGCCGGCGGCGGTGATGACCGACCCGGGGGAGCTCCCTCACCTGGAGATCGTCGCGGCGAAGCAGGGGCGGGGAAAGCAGCCCGCCTCCGAGCGCGCTCAGGTGCCGCTGAAACACACCCATGTTTCCGCGAAGATCACCGAGTTCGTCGCCGAGGTCGAGGTACGACAGACCTACGAGAACAGCGCCGAGAACCCGATCGAGGTGCTGTACGTGTTTCCGCTGCCCGAGAACAGCGCCGTCAACCACCTGCACATGCAGATCGGCGAGCGGGAAATCAACGCGGAAATCAAAAAGCGTGAGGAGGCCCGTCGCACCTACGAGAAGGCCAAGAAGGAAGGCCACACCGCGGCGCTGCTCAAGCAAGAGCGACCGAACGTCTTCACCCAGAGCGTCGCCAACATCCCACCCAAGTCGAAGATCGAGGTGGTCGTCCGCTATGTGCAAGATCTGAGCTACGACGCCGGCTGGTACGAGTTCGTGTTCCCCATGGTCGTCGGTCCCCGCTACATGCCGGGCGGCGCGCTCACCGGTCCGCAGTCAGGCAAGGGCACCCACGTGGATACGACTCGCGTCCCCGACGCTTCACGCATCTCCCCGCCGTACGTCGGCAAGGGAACGCGCAGCGGGCATGACATCTCCCTTGAGGTCGTCGCGAACGCGGGTCTGCCCCTGAAAGACATCGACGTCCCCACCCATCAAGTGGTCAAGCGCACCCTCAGCGACGGGTCGCTGAAGCTCGCGCTCAAGGACCAGGCGAGCGTACCCAATCGTGACTTCGTGTTTCGCTATCGCGTCTCCGATAGCCGGCCGCGAGCCACCCTGTTTACCAGCAACGCCAGTGGCCCCGGCTACTTTTCCCTGGTGATTCAGCCACCGGCTGTCGACGTGGAAGGCCTGGTGGGCCGCAGAGAGCTGATCTTCGTGGTGGACGTCTCGGGCTCGATGAGCGGCTTGCCCCTGAGCCTTTGCCGCGAGGCAATCAACAACGCCCTCGCCGGTTTACGCCCCATGGATACGTTCAACGTGATCACGTTTGCCGCAGGCACTCGCCGCTTGTTCGCTGGCGCGCAGCCAGTCAATCAGGTCACGCTGCGTCAGGCGCAGTCATTCGTCAGCGACATGCGCGCTGGGGGAGGCACGGAGATGTCCAAGGCCATCGACGCCGCGCTGTCTCCGAACCTGACGCCCGGGCGCCACCGCTACGTCTTCTTCCTCACCGACGGCTTCGTCGGCAACGAAGCGGAGTTGATCGCCAAGGGCAAGCGCTTCACCCAGGATGCCAGCACCCAGGGCGCGCGAGCCCGTGTCTTCACGATGGGCGTGGGCTCCTCGCCCAATCGCTACTTGATCGACGGCCTGAGCAAGGCGGGGCGCGGCGTGGCGACCTACACGACTAGCCGCGAGGATCCGATGGGCGCCGTGAATCGCTTCTACCACGTGATCGACCAGGCGATCTTGACCGACCTGCACATCGACTGGGGCGGCATGGACGCGCGGCAGGTTACACCGAATCAGGTGCCCGACCTGTTCGCCAGCCACGCGCTCACGCTCCACGGTCAGTACACCAAGCCGCCGAGCAGCGCGCTCAAGATTTCCGCGCGGGCAGCCAAGCAACGCTACGATCTCCAGGTGGTGCGCAAGGACGCTCCCCTCGGCGATCGTTCAAAGCAGGTGCTTGGATCCATCTGGGCCCGCGGCAAGATCGACGACTTCGAGGAGCTGATCCGCTCGGGGGAGAGGCGCGACCAGGCCGAAGCCTCGATCACGAAACTGGGCCTCGAGTTCAACCTGGTCACCCGCTTCACGAGCTTCGTGGCGGTCGACAAGTCGAGAGTGATCGAAGGGCCGCTCTCCAGCACGCTCCAGCCGCTGGATGGCCCCGAAGGCGTCGACCTCGGCATGGCCGGCGGCGTTGCGGGCGAAGGCTACTACTTCGAAGACGACCCCCTGGCGAGCGGCGGCTACGGAGCGAGCGACACCACTCTGCGGTCAGCACCAGCACCCGACTCGAGCGACTATGAAGTCGAGTCGCGCCGCGGCTGCGGCTGTCAGCTGCCCCAGAGCAGCTCACGTCACTCCGCCTGGGTGTTCGCGATCGGGCTGATTTTGACTGGACTGCGTCGTACTCGGCGAAACCCTCGCAGACGACGCGGAGAGAAGTAGTACCCTCACCGTGATGTCGAGCGCGGGCTGCCGAGGATTCTGGGCGTGGGCCGTGCTCGCCTGCTGCGCGCTCGCCACTAGCGCCTGCAATACGCGCCCCTCGGAGCTCCCGGGCACCGAGCCTCCCAGCGATGGGGAAGCCCCGACCGAGGCACCTCCTCCACCGCCAGAGCAGCCCCGGTCCCAGGTGAGCGAGCTGGAGGCGCTGGATCTGGATCTTCAACAAGCCAACAAGCACCTGGAAGAGCAGCTGCGGCGCAAGCAATCCGAGCATTACCGCGCGGCTACGGAAGGCCGCAGCGAGGGCGAGCAAAAGACCCCCAACAAGCCAGTAGCTCCCCCCAAGAAGAAGCCGAACATCGCCCAGGGCGGAGCCACGGAGAAGCCTCCGTCCGCCGATCCCGCGGTGCCGGAGAGAGACAAGGACGCCGAAGCGACCGATCGACCCGTCGGCGTCCGAGGTTCGCCGTGTGATCTCGCCTGCCGCGCGCTCAAGTCGATGGAGCGCAGCGCCCAACGCATCTGCGCCATCGCTGGCGACAGCTCCGAACGCTGTCAGAAGGCCAGGCGCACCGTCGCGCGAGCCAACGAGCGGGTCCGTGAAGCCGGCTGTCAGTGCACCCGCGGCAGCAAGGAGCTGATGAGCCTGGCGTCCCGCGTGTTTCCACACGAAATCATTTGCGGCGGCTGACCCCCCCTCGGGAGTTGGGGGTGAGACGCGCCATCGAGCCCACCAAACTCACCCGAGCACGAGCAGCTTGCATCCTCGAGCTCCGGGATCGGGATGAATACCGCCTTGGTCATTGGGCAGCGAAGTATACCCCCAAAGCCATCAGGGACAGTTGCCGGAGGTCACGGTGGTGCCGGTAGCGATGTTCGCCTTCTCTTCGAACTTGAAGGGCTGTGACTGGCACCACCAGATCCCGCAATTGGACTGCACCTGAACGTGCAAGTGCGGCCCGGTGCTCCACCCGCTATTACCGCTCTTCGCGATCACGTCGCCGCGGTTCACATGAGCGCCCTGAGTCGCGGAGATCGTCGAAAGGTGCATGTACAGACCGATGGTGCCGTCCGCGTGCTTGATCTCCACGGTGTTCGCGTAGTTCGCGCAGGCTGAGCCGCCGCCGTTGTAGCAGGAGTCGCCCGACACGGAGACCTTGCGTACACGCAGCACAGTGCCTGGACGCATCGCGCGCACCGGTGTTCCGAACGGAACCGCGAAGTCATAGGCGTACTCATCCTTGCCGCTGTGGTTGGAGGTATGATTGCCACTCGAGCAGCGGTAAGAGTCACCACACTTCCACGGCAGGCGATACTCCGAGTTGTCCTTGCAGTAGTCCGGCGTCCCGGTGGGCGCCTCCACGCAACCCTGAGGGCACGTCGTCTTCACGTCCCAGTTGCCGCCCGGGCAATACAAGATGTCGCCGTTGTGCTCGGGCAACAACGGGATGCGGCAGCCCATTTGGGCGGCTTCCTTGGCGGCCCCGGAGCCACACCAGGCGACTTGCACGAAGCAATCGCACACCGGCAGCTCACACTCGTCGTCCAGCTCGCTGGAGGCAGCGTCGTAGTTGCAGGTGTCGCTGCAGTCATCCAGCACCGACCACTTGTCGTTCTCGCACTTGAGCAGGTCCTTGCGGTGACCCTGCAGCACGTCGATGGTGCAGCCGGCGGCGTCCGCCTCGGCCTTCGCGCGGCCGCCGCAGTAGGGGCCTTCACCAAGCAAGCAGCCACAGGCGCTGGGACCTGAGTCGTTCGCGTCCGCGCCTGCGTCTGTCGCGCCCGCGTTCCCCCCGCTGCCGCCAGTAGCAAGGCTTCCGCCAGCCGCGGAGCTGCCTCCCGACGCTCCACTGCCACCTGCGCCGCCTGGCCAGGCGCCGCCATTCACCCCGCCACTTCCACCGAAGCCGCTCCCACCACTGGCTGCGGCGCTCCCTCCATCCGAGCTGCAGCCAGCGCTGAGCCCCAGAGCAGCGGCCAGCAATAGCCATCGGGTCAAACCCGCGACGCACTTCCATTGTTCGAACTTCATCTGCCTGGGCGCTCAAGCAAGCTGGAGGCCAACTGGTCGCCGACGCGGGCGTCGTGCAGCAAACGCAGCCGCTAGTCGCGGGTTACGCGTCCCTCCCGCGCCGCACCATCGAACGGCACCGAGGGCCAAACGAAGCGGGTTGTGCAACTGCGTTGTGCAAGCTGCACATCCTTCGAAGCGCTCTAGGCTCACTCAACGCCCCGCGCTGAAGGCGCCGCTAGCGCTGAAGCGCGCGCTTCCAGCGCTGGACGATTGCGCGAGGAAACGCCAGGAGCTCACTCGGGTCAGAAGCGGCGAGCTTCGCCATGCGCGCGCGAGCCCGTAGCTTGGTTGCAGCGTCTGCCTTGCTCATGTGACCCGAGTCGAACGGCGGCTGTGGATCGTACTCGATGAGCAGCTGAGCTTCCTTGGCCATCGCCTCCCCCTCGATCTCACCAATCAGCGCCAGCGCCAGATCGATCCCGGCGGAAACGCCCGCCGCCGTCCAGATCTTGCCGTGACGGACGACTCGCTGGTTGGGCCGCGCCTCGGCACCGAACTGACTCAAGAACGGCATCGCGGCCCAGTGGGTCGTCGCTGGGACACCCTTCAACAAGCCTGCGGCGGCTAGAATCAGCGCCCCCGAGCACACCGACGTGGTGAAGCGCGTCGTCGGGTGCACCTCCCGCAGCCACTGCAGCAGCGGCCCCTCCAGCATCATGTGCGCGGTACGACAGGAGGAGCCCGGCACGAGCACGAGATCGGGGTGAGGCGTCTCGTCGTAGCCATGGGTCGCGCCGAGCGCCAACACCTTGCTGTCGGTCATCACCGGTCCGACTTCTTCGTAGACTAGCCGTAGGTCCCATCCGGGGATCCCATGCAACAACTCGTAAGGACCGATCGCGTCGAGCGCGGTCATCCCCGGATACACGACGACAGCGACTTGCATGCTCGAGTCCTAATGGCGACTCCCCTCGCGCGGTATGACCAGAAGGCCACGATTTCTGCCACCGGCAGGCGGCATGTGAGTTCAGGGGCAGCCGCCCTTGCCGCTCCAGTAGGAGCTGCGGCAGATCGCGTAGTAGCCAAGGTTCTCCGCGGTGCGCACAGCGGTGCCGGGATGCTTGCTCGCACGAGTCAGCGCGTCACTGATGCCGTACTTGCCTCGCGCCTCACCGCCCAGCACGGCTCCCGCGATGTGCGCAGCTTCGTGAACGAAGGTCTGGACCTTGTCCGCGCTGCTCGATGGCTCACTCTTCCAGTCACCGCCAAGCGTGATCTTGTAGATCCCAGGGCTCGCGTCGCCGTACCACGGCTTGCTCCACTTGCACTTGATGTCGAGCTTCGAGCTGCCGAGGATGCTGGCGATCTTCGTCATGCGACCCTTCACATTCTTGAAGCGACTGTCGCTGTAGCTACCAAACCAGCGCTTCTCTGAGCCACTATTCCACGCGGATTTTCTGCTCGCATCCGACATGGATCCCAGGCTGTTCAACCTCGAAGTGGCCGAGCTGGCGAACTTGCGCGCGTTGCTGAGCCAGCTGGGGATGTTGTGCCCACTGCAGCTGCTATCCACCACTGGCCCCGAAGCAGCGAAGGCACCTCCGGTCGAATCCGTCTCCACCGGAGTCAACGGCTCGGCGTGGGACGACGCAGAGAGCAAGGCAGCGGAGAGCAACACAGTAGCGGAGGTGATGGCGATCGAGAGTTTCATGACTGAGCCTTTCAAGGGTTGATGCCCTACATCAGCAACCTCGGTGCCAACCCAGCGCGTCCACAGAACGCGGCCAAAAGCGCGGTGAGTCACGTTTCCCCGCCTCGCGACCACACCTCGAGGTGGCAGCGCTGAGCACTCGACCCCGCACCCCTGGGTGACGGCAAAAATGACCCTCTCCCGTTTCCCGTGTAACGTTGCCGCGGTTCCCGAGGTCTCACTGCACATGGTCTTCACTTGCTCTCAGCTGGCCCGCTCCTGGGGAGACGTCCAAGACGGGCAAGCGTCAGCCTACACGCGCCGCGCGGCGAGCCTGCACCTGGCGATTTGCGCCCGGTGTCGGCGCTACGTCGCTCAGCTCGAGCGGCTGCAGGGCACCCTCAAGGGGTTGAAGGCGGAGGCAGAAGCGCCCTCGGAAGAAAGTCTGGACCGCGCGCTGGCCGCGCTCGACGCTGAGCCACTCAGCGATCCGGACCGCTCCGAAGGCTGAGCATGCACCCGGAGGATCGCGACATCGTGGACAAGCTGGTGGCGCGCGACGCTCAGGCGTTTCGCGAGCTAGTCACCGACTCGCACACGCGTCTGGTGCGCATCGTTCGGCGCATCGTCAGCGACGAAGCCGCGGCAGAAGACGTGGTGCAGGAGACCTGGCGGCGGGTCGTCGCCAGTGTCCATACCTTCGACGGGCGGGCCCGCCTCTCGACTTGGATTACGGGGATCGCCATCAATCGCGCCCGTACTCGGCGCTCGGTCGATCTCCGCCGCGCGGAAATGGAGCAGGAGGCGCACAGCGCGCTGGACGATGGCTTCTTGCTTGGCCAGTGGCGAGAACCTCCGGGCAGCTGGGGCCAGTCGGATCCCGAAGACGCCCTGCGCGAGAAGCAACTACGAGAACTGGTAGAAGAGTGCCTCGCAGAGCTACCCGATCGGCAGCGCATGGTGGTCGTGCTGCGCGACATCGAGGGCGTTGACGGCCCGACGGCGGCTCAAATGCTCGAGCTGAGCGAAGAAAACCAGCGGGTCCTGCTGCATCGCGGCCGCTCTCGGCTGCGGACGGCGGTCGATCGGAGGCTCAAGGCCGCAGCCAAAGCCAAGAAGGCGCTTCGCGCCTAGCTTTCCTGCACCTCCCGAAAAAATCCAAAGCCCCGTGTAACGCCAGCGCCCGAGCCAGGGTCTGATGGGCAAACGCTGCGGGGCTACGTCCCCCGCGGCCCAACAGGAGCGGAACGTAGATGATTGCAGTTGGAGAAAAGGCCCCCGATTTCGAGCTCAACGCTGGCGACGGAAAGTCCGTCAAGCTCTCGGACTTCGCCGGGAAGAAGTCGGTCGTGCTGTTCTTCTACCCCAAAGACGGCACGCCAGGCTGTACGGCCCAGGCCTGCACGTTCCGCGACGCCTACGACGTG
>JAUILJ010000266.1 GCA_030433055.1 Polyangia bacterium | reverse complement strand
CGAGTGCCCTTCATCCAGGAGCGCCTGAGCTTCGTCCTCGGGCAGAGACGCCTCGCGTTCGTCGAAGTCCTGCACGGCGCTCTGGGTGTCGAGCCCGCTCCAGAGCGTGATCCCACCGAGCACGACGGTGAGCCCCGCGCCCACGTAGATCCAAGCCGGGCTGAGCCCGCTAGACGCCTTCGGTGGCGGGTCCTGCGGCGCTTCGCGGGTTGGCGCTACCGCGCCCCGTTGATCCACGGCCAGACGAAAACGCTCGGACGTGGCCAGCTCGACCTCCCGAGAGACGACCTCCTTGCCATCGACCAGCACGCTCACGTGATACGAGCCTGGGTTGACGCGAATCGTGGGCGAGTCACTCTGCTCGCTCTGATCGCCGACCCGCAGCTCGATGCTGCGCGAGCCCTTGTCAGCCCCCAGGAACTCCACGCTCACGCTGGCGACCAGGCCCTGGGCGAGCTCGAGCTCCGACTTCGCGCGCGTCTTGAGGTCTTCGGCGGCAGCAGGATCCGCGAGCAATTGCTCGAAGTGATTGATGGCCTCGAGGGGCAGGTTCGACTTGGCCTCTGCCAAGCCGAGGTTGAACACCACGATCGGGTGCTGCTGAATTTCAAACGCCCGCCGGAACTGCTCGAGGGCGGTGGGGTAGTCTTCCTGCTTGAACGCAGCCACGCCCGAATCGAAGGCGCGGCGACCGCATTCCCTTGGGGTAAGGTCACAGCTCGACTCGGGCTGAGCCAAGGCCGGCTGGGCCGCTGCCGCAATGAGCACGGCGCTCACCCAGGCAGCTGCATGACTTGCTATCGAGCGCGACGCAGGCACCGGCGCCAGCATAGCAGAGCCTCCCGCGACGCTACGTGAAAGCAGCGAGTGAGTTCAGTCCACGCTGGAGTTCAGAACGGGTTCTGATCGATGACCTTCGACTTGGGCGTGGTTGTGCCCGTGGGCGCGGGCTTTCCATACCATCGCGTCTTCTTGGCCGGTTTGCCCGGCGCTTCCTCGCTCGGGGCAGGTGCGGCGCTGGGTGCCACGTCCATCGGCGACTCTGGGACTTCAGGGGGGGAGACGCGCTGTTCCGTCAACCGTAGCAACACGCTGCGATCCCGGTCGGGAACCAGCAACAGCTCCGTGGGCTCGTAGCCCTCGGCCGCGACCTTCACGCTGACGTTTCGATCTGCTCGCGGCAGGCGCGTAACCGCCGGGATCCCCTTCACTGCTTGTCCGTCGATATACACCGACGCCTGCACCGCAGGAGTCCAGGTTACTTCGACCGCGACGTCGCGGCTGGGAGCGGCCGAGCCAGGTGTTTTCCTCGTGGAAACAATCGCGAAGATACCAATGACCGCAGCCAGTGCCAGCCCGATCCAGTACTTCGAGCGGCGACGAGACTCTGTCGTCGAGGTGTCTGGAGCCACCCGGTCCAACCCAGAGTTGAGTTGGGTGGAATCGCTGGGCAGCGTTGGGTGCGTCCCGACGCTCTCGACGAGCGTCACCTCGCGCAGGCGCGCCAGCGCAGCCTCCTGCTTGGAGCGCTCGTCATGAAAGGCTTCAGTGACCAACTCACCAAGGCGCTCGGCGTGGTCTTTCGCTCCACCCGCAGCGGCGAATGCATCGAGATCGCGCGCCAGCTCGTTGGCGGAAGCATGGCGCCGATCGGGATCCAGTGAGAGTACGCGCAGCAGGATGGTCTCGAAGGCCAGCGGGAAGCCTGGGTCGATGCTGCGTGGTGGAGGCACCTCGGCGGAGATCACCTTGCGCAGCGTCTCCATCTCGTCTTCCCCACGGAACAGACGGCGGCCCATGGCGAGCTCGTATAGCGTGGCGCCCAGCGCGAACAGGTCCGCGCGGTGATCATACGGCTTGCCCAGCGCCTGCTCCGGCGCCATGTAGCTGAACTTGCCCTTGATCTGGCCGAGCGCGGTCTGAGCAATGCGACCATCCGCGCGAGCGATACCGAAGTCCACCACCTTGACCTGGCCGTCGTATGTCGCGATCACGTTCTGCGGGCTCACGTCGCGATGCACGAGACCCAGCCGATGCCCGTGCTCGTCGCACAGCTCGTGAGCGTGATGCAGCCCATCGGCTGCGCGGGCACCAATCCAAGCGACGAGGTCGAGGGGCAGCGGCTCTGCGTTCTCGGTGAAGCGACGGTAAACCTGGCTCAGCGGTTGGCCGTGGAGGTACTCCATGGCCAGGAAGAGCACATCCTCTTCGCGAGCCAACTCGAAGACATGGACGACGTTCGGATGGGCGAGTCGCGAAGCGAGGTTCGCTTCGTCCAGAAACATGTCGACGAACTCCTGCTCCTCGGCCAGGTGCTCGTGGATGATCTTCAACGCCACGAGGCGCTCGAAGTTGTGAGGTCCGCTCAGGCGGGCGAGGTACACCGACGCCGCACCCCCTGCGGCCAGGCGTGCACCGACGTGGTACTTCCCCAGGCGCGACCCGACGAATCGCGGCGCGATACGACGTACGCCAACTTTCACGCCGTTCGCTTCGGGCTTGTCAGGTTTGGGAGGCGCTGAACTCATGGGTCGGTGAGCTGCGGGTCTCTGGTTGCTGTAGACGCGAGCTTCGGTGCGCGTGAGGGACACGAATGGACAACTATCCTCGCTTCGCAGCGATTCGCACCCAGCCCACGCCAGGCCAATGAGCTTACGGCGGAAAGCCTGGGTCGAGCAACGCGAGCCCGGAGTGGACCTCTCCGCAAAAAGTAGTGCCTCGTCCGGCACTTGGCTCTCGCGCCGCTCCCCACCCCGCTCCCACGCTGCTCCCACGCTGCTCCCACGCCGCTCCCACGCTGCCCCCACGCTGCTCCCAGAGCGTCTTCGAGCTTGGAAAAGCGCCTGCTCCAAGCCGCGACGCTCGCACATCAACGAACCAGAAGAACCACATCAAAACCGGGCTGCAGAGCGGCGATCTCCGCAGAGGGTCGCTTTTCGATAGCCGCAGACCCGTCGATTTGGGACCATCACAAGGTTCTGCTGTGCCTGAACACGGCACCGGAGCTCGCTTGGTTATGCTCTCAACACGCCTCGTCTTCAGCTTGGGCGCGCTGGTCGCCGGTGTCGCGTTCGCAACGCCTGCGGCAGCGCAGAACTGCGCGTCACCGAATCCTTCGGACTGGCCCGCGGCAGCTCGCCCGTACTTCATGATCGTCGTCGACACGTCGGGCAGCATGATCGCGTGCGCCGCCCCGGGTTTCGCCAATCAGCACCCGAACTCGTGTCCGTCCAACGCTCCGGCCAACAGCTGCAACATGGAGCCGACGCGAATCAACGACGCCAAGTGCGCGTTGCGCAACACGGTCCAGGCGTTCGCCGGCCAGGTCAACTTCGGCCTAGCCACCTTCTCGCGCACGCTCACGGGTTGCAACGGGAACGCGTGCGTCGATAGCTGCACGACCAGCAGCGGGAACAACTGCGTGGACGCCAACAACGGCGAGTCCTATCTGGGCAACGGCTGCTCCCTCGGCGGGAGCAGCTGTGGGCCTTCGAACATGGATTGCAACAGCGGCGCGGAGCCGGCGTCCCCGCCCAATCTCGCGCAGGGCTGGGACATGGGCGGTCGGGTCGTGGTTCCCATGCTTCAAGATCCGAATCCGTGGGGAGCCAGCACGCCGACCAGCAACGTGCCCGAGCTGTTGTCCTGGTTCGATGGAGTGTGTGACAACCGGGAGCTCTTCGCGGCAGGGAGCACTCCGATCGCTGGCGCTCTGCAGACGGTCCACGAGTACTACCGGGGCGGCTGGAACCCCGCGTGGGGCGGCAACAGCTGGTGTGCGAGCAGCGGCTTCAGCATCACGACGCCTCTCACCTCTCAAGATCCATCCTGCCGCTCGCTCAACGTCATCCTGGTGACGGATGGCAGCGAGCAGTGCAGCGGCAATCCGGCGAACGCGGCTCGCGACCTGTTTCAACAAGGTGTTTCGGTTGGCGGGTCCACCGTGCCGATTCGTACCCACGTGATCGGCTTCGCAGGCGTCGCCGCCAGCACGGTCGACCCGATCGCCGACCGCGGCGATGATGGGCTGCTCAACAGCTCCAAGGCCGCGCTGGTCGCCAGCAACGAAGTCGACCTCGCGCAGGCGTTCGCGACCATCATCTCCTCAGCAATCCGCCCGGAAAACTGCAACAACGTCGACGACAACTGCAACGGCTGCATCGACGAGGGCTACACCCACTACTGCAACGCCCGCACCGACTGCTGCACCGGCTCAAGGACCACCTGTCTCGCCCAGTACGCCACCTCTGTCGCTAGCGGCACCCCCGACGTCACCAAGATCCCCTGCGTCACCTCCGCCCAGTCAGCAAACCCAACGCTCGGCCTCTGCCCCAACGCCGGAGAGCAGTGCAACGGAGCCGATGACAACTGCGACGGACAGACCGACGAGGGCTTCGGTGATCCCGTCTGCTGCCCGGTGCCCGAGACCTGCAACGGCGCCGACGACAACTGCGACGGCATCGTCGACAACGCGCCCGGCTCCTCCGTCCCCTTCTCCCTCAACGGCTGTGCGCAGTGCGTCCCATCCGCAGAGATCTGCGACGGCTGTGACAACGACTGCGACGGACAGGTCGACGAAGGTATCGCAGATATTCCCTGCGGATTCTCACCCCCGAGCAACTGCGCGGGCGTGCGCTCCTGCCCGGCCGGCGGCACCGTCTCCACACCCAACGGATGTCTCCCTGGGCATCCCGCCTCCAGGCTCACCACCTGCTCGGCCACCCCGGCAACCGAGGTCTGCGACGGGCTCGACAACGACTGCGACAACCAGATCGACGAAGTCCCACCCACCGCCTGCGATGTCCCCGGCCAGACCGGCCTCAACTACGGGCCCCACTCCCAGTGCAAGCGTGGCACCAAGCCCTGCAACGGCACCTGCACCGGATACGTCGGACCTGGCACCGAGATCTGCGACGGCATCGACAACGACTGCGACGGGCAGGTCGATGAGGGCACCTTGCCCGGTGAAGGCAACGAGTGCGGGACCAACGCCGGACAGTGTCAGAAGGGCCTGACCGACTGCGTCGGTGGAGTCCTCGTCTGTGCAGGAGGCACGCCGCCAGCCGAAGAGGTCTGCAACGGCATCGACGACGACTGCAACGGAATCACCGACGACGCGCCCCTCATGGACGCGCCCACCAACTCCGCCTGCTGGGACACCAGCCCCTCGGGCTGTACGCCACCGCCCGCTTGCCAGCACCAAGGGCTCGCCTGGTGTCCGCCTCCAGGGGCAACCTGCAAGGCAAACGGCACCCTCACCTCTCCCTGTCAGACCGGCACCCTCGTCTGCGATGGCCTCAACGGCTGGGCTTGCACTGGAGGCACCACCCCTTCCAGCGAAGTCTGTGATGGCGCTGACAATGACTGCAACGGCACCTCCGACGACGCCCTCGGATCCCCCGTGGGAGACGCCTGCGGCATCGACACCGGAGAGTGCGCAACAGGCACCAACATCTGCGACAACGGCACGCTCAAGTGCGACGGCGGGCAAGGGCCCGTGGCAGAAACCTGCGACGGAAAAGACAACGACTGCGACGGTGACGTCGACAACGGAATTCCGCTAGGAAACGCTTGCAACGCCACCTACGACACCTCCCTCTATCCAGGGAACCGAGATCAGGGCGAGTGCAGGCCTGGAGTCCTCGCCTGCGACACCCAAGGCTCAGGAACGCTCATCTGCAACGGCGGAATCGGCCCCACGCCTGAAGTCTGCGACGGCAAGGACAACGACTGCGACGGCCAGGTCGACGAGGCAGGTCCCGCACCCGATGGCATCGATGGCACCACCGATCCCAACGACTCCTCGCGCAAGATCGGCGACACCTGCGGAGTCTCTGAAGGTCAGTGCTCTCCGGGCAAGCTCGCGTGCGTCCAGGGCTCGGTCGTCTGCTCCGGTGGCGTCGGACCTCAGCCCGAGGTCTGCGACTGCCTGGACAACGACTGCGATGGCCGCATCGACGAGGACGCGGAGCCCAACGAGCAAGCCCTCTGCAACCCAGGGAAAACCTGCGTCGAGGCCAGTGCCGGCAACTGCCAGTGCGCAGAGCCCTGTGGCTCCGGCGAATTCAAGTGCCCCACCGGCTCCGACTGCAAGCAGGTCGACCGCTCGGGCACCGACCAGGCCGCAGGAGACTTCTGTGTGTCAGATCCCTGCGGAGACTGCTCCACCAAGACCAGCTTCAACACCAACGGCTCGCTCGCTTGCGGCCCCGACGGGACACCCAAGGTCGGGGGGCGCACGGTCCCCGTGTGCGAGTGCAAGGGACAAGCGGGCTGCCAGGGGCCCTGCTACGGAATCGCATGTCCTGATGGACAGCAGTGCGTCCCCTACGGACGATTCGCTGGCGAGTGTCGACCAGACACCAACTGCAACTTCTTCGGCTGCTCCGATGGACTCGCTTGCCACAACGGAGCCTGCGTCGACGATCCCTGCGAGCCCAACCCCTGCCAGGCCGGTGAGGTCTGCAAGCCAAACGGCAGCTTCACCGATGCAAACTGCACCGCCTCCTGCGCCGACGTCACCTGCCCAGCGGGCGAAGTCTGCAAGGACGGCACCTGCGAGCCGAACGGATGCGGGCAGGACTGCGCGCAGGGTCAAGTTTGCAAGGGCGACGCCGACGGCGGCTTCGGCTGTGCCGATGACTCCTGCGACAACCCCTTCTGTGACGACGGAAGCACCTGCGATCCAATCGATGGCTCCTGCGGTGACGACCCCTGCGCAGCCGTCCTCTGTCCCACCGGACAGGAGTGTCGCGGTGGAGACTGCTTCACCGAGACCGCGGGCACCGGAGGTAACGGCGGAACCGGCGGAGCCGGAAACGGTGGAACCGCAGGCAACGGCGGAAACGCCGGCTCCGCAGGAGCAGCGGGAAGCGCGGGCAATGCAGGCAACGCGGGCAACGCGGGCAACTCCGGTGAAACTCCGAAGGGCGTCTGGGGACTCGCCACGGGCGGCGGCGGCTGCGCGTGCCGCACCCAGCCGGGAGATCCGTCTCGACGAGGCCTCTGGCTCGGACTCCTCCTGGCCGGAGCGCTAGTGACTCGAAAGAAGCGCCGTCGGGAGAAAGCGCCGAGACGCTAGAAAGCGCCGAGACGCTAGAAAGCGCCGAGACGCTAGAAAGCGCCGAGCTAGAACGCTGCGACGCTAGAACGCTGCGACGCTAGAACGCTGCGACGCTAGAACGCCAGTCGGGCCAGGAACTTCCGGCGTGTGAATGGCCTTGAGTGTCAGCGTTACGCAGGCATGCCTCGAGCTGAGGCGATGTAGGTCAGTATCCAGCCCAAGCGTCGGACGGCGACGTCGACGCGGGCACTGGATACTTCGAGAGTGCGGTCCAAACACGCAAGAACGCGCCTTGTAACGTCCCGAATGAGAGCGGGTGTGCCTTACGCCCACCCACACATACGAAACGCGGATCGCCCAACTCGGAGCACCCAACTCAGAGCACCCGAGCTCACTCCATTCACCTCATCGCACGTCAGAGAGCCGTACGTCAGAGCCTCAGGTCAGAGCCGCACGCGTCAGAGCCGCACGCGTCAGAGCCGCACGCGTCAGACCCTCGAGAGCCAGACCCTCGAGAGCCAGACTGGAGACAGACCTGCACGCAGCGAGCGACCTCGACGAAGCGCGAGTGGTGGAAAGTGAAAACTCGCCTGGAATCCGAGGGAAGATTTTGGGATCCTCGTAAGGCTTGGCAGCGGATGGCTAGCGCGCTTCAGCAAACGGCTGAACAGCGCACAGGGCTCGTCCACGGATTAGACGTGACTGGGAGACGAAACGTGGGACACAAAACTTCTCGCTCAGGGCTGATCGCCCTAGGGGCAGTAGCGGGCCTCGGCGCGTCGCTGGCGTGGGCGCCGAGTGCAAGCGCACAGAACTGCAGCTCTCCCAACCCCGCAGATTGGCCCGCCGCGTCTCGGCCCTACTTCATGCTCGCGGTCGACACCTCGGGTTCGATGACTGCGTGCACGACGCCGCCAACTGTCTACGACCGTGAGTGCAATCGCAACGCCGCGGGCTACCACCTGAACTCCTGCGGGCAGAACCCCAGCCGCATGAACGACGCCAAGTGCGCACTGCGACAGACCGTGCAGGCGTTCGCCGGGCAAGTGAACTTCGGTCTGGCCACGTTCGCCTCTTACCTCTCCGGCTGCAATGGCAGCACGGGGGCGTGCAACAGCGACTGCGATCCGTTCAACGGCGGCACGTGTGGCGCCGATGACTACCAGTGCGACACGAACTGCTTCGGTGCGGAGATCACCACCACCGGCAACTGCGCGGGGTGTGGGCCGCGACCCGGCAATGCGTCCACACGCGCAGGCGCGTTCATTCGTGTCCCGATGCAGACGGACGACTTCTGGAACAGCCCGCCAGCTTCCACGAACACCAACAGCGTGTTGTCCTGGTTCGATGAGAACTGCGACAACGGCATGGAAACGTACGCCTCGGGTAGCACACCGCTCAACGGCATCCTGCGAGACATGCGGCGCTACTTTGCTGGCACCTGGAGTGCGCCGGATGGCAGCGTCAGCTACTCCACTCCCCTCTCTTCGCAGGACCTCAGCGGGACCGGCGTCAACGGCGGGACGTCGTGCCGGGACGTCAACGTCATCCTGATTACCGACGGTGACGAGACCTGCGACAGCCAGAGCGACGCCGTCAACGCCGCCACGGCGCTCTACCAAACGGGCGTCACCGTGGGTGGCAAGACCTTCAAGATCCGCACTCACGTCATCAACTTCGCTGGCGGCACCCAGTCGCGAACCGACGCCATCGCTGCCGCGGGAGGCACCACCGCGTCACTTTTCGCCACCGATGAGACGACGCTCTCCGTCGCCCTCGCGACCATCATCTCCTCAGCAATCCGCCCGGAAAACTGCAACAACGTCGACGACAACTGCAACGGCTGCATCGACGAGGGCTACACCCACTA
>JAUILJ010000265.1 GCA_030433055.1 Polyangia bacterium | reverse complement strand
GCCGGGGGGCAAGGTCGGGTTGCGCCCAAACCGCGCGACGATTGTGTACTCGAACCTCGCGCGGCAGGCGTTCGGCAAGTTGCCGATCGTCATCGGCGGCATCGAGGCGTCCCTCAGGCGGATCGCGCACTACGACTACTGGTCCGACGGGGTACGCCGCTCGGTACTGTTGGACGCGAAGGCAGACATGCTGATCTTCGGCATGGGTGAGCGCCCTGTCTGGGAGCTCGCGGAGCGCCTGCGAAACGGGGAAGCCTTCAGCAGTATTCGCGACATTCGCGGCACCGCGTTTCGCCTGGGCAAGGCGGAGGTCATTGCCTCGGGGCAAGACTGGTCGAATGTGCCTTGGGAACAGGTCGAGGCCAGCCGCTTCGTGAGCGACGGGCGCCCGGTGCTGCTGCCCAGCTACGACAAGGTGCAGAGCGACCTCAAGCTGTTCAGCCGCATGAGTGGTGCGTTCCAGAGAGAGACCAACCCAGGCAACGCGCGACCGCTGATTCAGCGCCACGGCGTGGAAGCCGTTTACTTCAACCCGCCCGCGGAGCCGCTCTCCGAGTCGCTGATGGATGAGCTCTACGACCTGCCATTCCAGCGCATGGCGCACCCGAGCTACTCAGCGCCGATCCCGGCGTTCGAGACGGTCAAGCACTCCATCGTGACCATGCGAGGTTGCTTCGGAGGTTGCTCGTTCTGTTCCATCACCGAGCACGAAGGTCGAGTGATTCAGAGCCGGTCTGCCGAGAGCGTGCTCCGGGAGGTGCGCCAGCTGAGGAGGATGGGCGACTTCCGTGGCGTGATCAGCGATGTGGGTGGGCCGACCGCAAACATGTACCAAATGCGTTGCCGCGAGGAAAAAATTGAGAAGGCGTGCCGGCGCTTGAGCTGCGTGCACCCCGGCGTGTGCGAGAACCTCGTGACGGATCACGCGCCGCTGATCGATCTGCTCTCCAAGGTGCGCTCGGAGAAGGGCGTGCGTAAGGTCTTCATCGCCTCCGGCGTGCGCTACGACCTGGCGGAACGGAGCCCCGAGTTCGTCGAGCAGTTGGCGCGGCACCACACCGGCGGGCAGCTCAGCGTCGCTCCCGAGCACGTCGACGAAGCGGTGCTCGACAAGATGAAGAAGCCAGGCGCCGAGAGCTACGAGCGCTTCGAAGAGCTGTTTCATTGCGCCAGCGAGAAGAGCGGCAAGGAGCAGCACTTGATTCCGTACTACATTTCCGGGCATCCGGGTTCGACGCTCAGGAGCATGATCGATCTGGCGCTGTACCTGAAGAAGAAGGGCCTGCGGCCTCGCCAGGTGCAGGATTTCATCCCCACGCCGATGTCGATGGCGACCAGCATGTACCTCACGGGGCTCGATCCAGTCAGCCAAGAGCCGGTGTACACAGCGAAGAACCTGCGGGACAAGCGCAAGCAGAAGGCGCTGCTTCAGTACTGGGATCCGGCTCAGCACGATCTGGCGCGCGAGGCGCTGATCGAGGCCAGGCGCGCTGATCTGATCGGCTCCGGCCCCGGCTGCCTGGTGCCACCAAAGCACGGCAAGGGATCGCTCTCGATTCATCGGCAGGGTGGCGCAAATAATACCGCGCGGAAAGGTCGAGTGGGCGCGCGTGGCGCGGGCACTCGAGGTCGACGCTCGAACTAGTTGGCAGTGGACGGATGACGGATGGCTGACGCCCTAGCGGAACAGGAGCGCTGGGCCCAGATCCTGCGTAGCGGAGGCGCTGAGCTGAGCTTCGAGACCAGCAGAGAAGGCGCTCGATATCAGTTCGACGGGACGGGCGCTGCGACGCGGGTCGTGCACTCCCAGCGCGTCCTCATCCAATCGACCCCCAGCAACCCGTTCCCGCGAGTCGACTCCTGGAATCCGCCCATGGAGCCCGTGGACCCACCGCGTCGTTACCGAGGTCAGGTGGAGCCGAGCACGCTAGCGGCGCTGACGGAGGCGTTGATCTCTGACGGATTTCCGCGCGGCGAAGAAGAGCACGGGTCGCTGGTCCCCGACGAGCGCCCGCTGTATCTCAAGCTGCGCTATCGCGACCAGACGCAGACGGCGTCTGCAGCCGTTCGATCTCCCTACCGGCGACTCGAGAGGAGCCTGCGCGCCGCTCTGGAGGAGATCGAGAGCAGCGCGGAGCTCGAGAAGCGCGGCTGGCGTGGGTGGCCGTGGAACTGGTTCCGCAAGGGTTCCCGCTGAGCCCGCACAGCGTGGCACTAGTGGTCCGAGGCTCTGGCTCCGACGGCTGCGATGAGCCGCGCGTCGCCGCTGCGGGCGGCGATGTCAGACGCAAGCTGCATCTGGTGCGTGGCCTCGTCGACGCGCCCCAGCACGCGGTTCGCCTTCGAGAGGTGCACGCGGGCAAGTGCTGCGAACAGGAAGACACCGTCCAGCTCGGCGTCAGTCGCCACCTCATCCAGCTCCGACATCGTCGGACTGAGCGATTCGAAGGTGGCTGAGTGACGATAGGCGACCCCCATTCGCTCATACACCGAATCGAATCGGCCCTGGTGGGCGTCGCGCAGTAACTCACGAGGGATCGCCAGCATCTCCTCGTCCATCTGGTGCTGCTCGAACTGGCGGACCATCGCCCGCGCGATGCAGATGGCACGCATGAACTCTCCGCGCGCTATCGAGTTCTGCGCACGCTGCACGATCTTCACGATCCGGCGCGCTGGGTCGTCGCTTTCTCTGAAGGCGACGCCATCCAGGATGCTCTGCAGCGCCACCGACAGCTGACGACTCCTGAAGTGATCGGGGCCATGGGCCGTTTCTATTTCCGCGAGGATGGATTTTGCGCGCGAGACGGCCTGTTCGTCTCCGAGTGCATAGTCGATCTGAGCTTGTGTTACGCGCGCGAGCAGCGCCGTGGGATGAGCGGGCGATCCCAGCGCGCTGAGCCGCGTGGTGACGTCAGCCAGCGTCGCCATCGCCTCGTGTGCTTGCCCTCGGTTGGCTTGGAGGCTCGCCAGAGTGACTCGTGTGGCGAGCGCTTGCACCGTTCGCTGGCTGACTGGCGCTCGCTCGAGCACGGCCAACGCCTGGACCAGTAACACCTCCGCGTTCGCCTCCTCGCCTGCGCTTATCAGGGCACCCGCGAATCCCGCGTGGAGGTGAGCGCGCAGCGTGAGGTGCTCGGCGACGTCCGGCACGAGGGAGAGCGCGGCCTCCCACAGCGCCTTGGCCTCTCCGTGACGCTGCTTGCAGGATACGACGTAGCCGAGGTTCGCCATCGCGACCGCGCGCTCGATACCCTCCGTGGATGCAACCTCGGCGCACAGCTCGATCTCGGCGCGGTCGAGGTCACCTTCCGCCAGGGCAGCGCTGCCTCCCCACTCCGGATAGCCCGTCCCCACCTGCGTCACGGCTCCGAGAGTAGCATGGCTTCTGGCCCACTTGGCGGGCTAGGCTTGGTCTCCATGGCTGACGATGAGCTGCGCCAGGCGTTGAGTGACCTGCGCTCTCCGCTTGCCAGCAAGCGCTTCGAAGCGGTCGAGACCATCCTCGGTTCAGGGACCCGCTCGGTCGCGCACTTGCGCGCGCTCATCACCTCATTTGGTGACCGCACCACCGATCCCGACTACGTCCCGCAGTCCACGGATCCCTGGGGAACAGGACCTGCCCAAGGCTACGCCGGGACGGTTGGGGAGTACGCCGAGCGTGGCTTCGAGCGCCTGGGGGTGAGCGCGCTCGAAGCCTTGATGGCGTTGGCAGGCTCGGAGAAGCGGGCCCGGGTGCCACTCATCCACATCGCCCTGCGTCACGCTCACGAGCTGGAAACCGAAGCAGTCGAGGCGCTCAAGGGCTACCTGAGCACACGAGCCAGGCGCCTCGTGGAGCTCGAGCAGGACGTGCTGGCGGGTAAACGCCAGCGCGACGAGGCGTCGTTCGAGCACGCGACGGAGCTCGCGCAAGGGGTGAAAGAGAACGAGCGCGAGAGCGCTCAGGTGCTGCTTCGGCGACTGCGACCGGCTCCTCCGGATCCGACGCCCTGGGTCCGGCGCCTGGTGGAGGCGCCCGACGATGTCGCGCCCACGCCCGAGCTCGAGGCGATGGTCTCGACGTTTCGCCACCTGGACTACATCCCGAACCCGCTCGCTGAAGACCTGTTCTTGGTCGCGCTCGCGGCGCGCTCGGTCGAGCTGAGGAAGCTCGCGCTCCGCGTGCTCGATGCGCCCTGTGGGACGGTGCGCTACCTGCGCTCGAGAGCGCTGAAGGAGCTGGCAGCCGCGCATCGCCCGCGCCTGCGCGCGGGGCAAGTCGCGAGTAGCCTGGAGGAAGTGGGCCTCCTCAGGGAGCTCACGGGCGAGCTATTCGACGAGCTACGTGAGCTGGCCCGCTCCGGGGAGCACCTCGATCGGTTGCGTGGTCCCGCGAGGCACCTGTTCGGGCCACGCGGATGCTGGATCGCCGACGACGTGCTGCCGTGGCTTGCGGATCCGCAGCGCCACGACGATGCGCTCAGGCTCTTGATCGAGGTTGACGAGGTCGGTGACCAGGCTCATCGTCACCTCGTCGAGGAGCTGAATCAGGACTTGGGTGCCGACTTGCGTGAAGCTCTCGAGCACTGGGTCGCCCGAACGGCCCCCAACAAATCACGCGGCACGCGGTGAGCGCAGCCCGCGGCCGAGCAACACGCGCGCCGTCAGGCCCGCGCTCGCCGGAATTGCCGTAGGGAATCGATAAGGCAGGCCGCTTCACGGCGCTCGCGTTCGCCGAGCGGCATGAAACGCGAGAGTGTGCTGTCAGGGCACTGGTCGTGAACCGTCCGTCTCGGTCACGCGGCTGGATCACGATGTAACCGCGCGGATAGCGCGAAGGTGCCTCGGCACGGAGCTTGCCAGTACAGCGGACATGTTTGGCTTGAGAGGTTCGGTCGGGTTCGGTGTGCTCGCGTTGGGTGTCGTTGGCTGCGGCTTTTCCAGTGCTCATCTTCGCCCGGAGCTCAGTCAGCCCGGCGCGCCTGCCTATGAGGTGGTGTGCAAGACAGCGGCGGGGTGCGCATCCGAGGCGGCTGACGTGTGCGAGGAAGGGTACGTGGTGCTCTCCTCCGGCGAAGAGTACCGACCCAATGGCTTGGAGGTGACGGTCGACCTCCTCAGCTTGTTCGGTGGCGAGGACTCTCACGAACGCGACACCCGCCAGGAGCGCCGGGAGAGTCACGTGATGGTGATCCGTTGCCAAGCTCCCATGCCGGCTACAATCAGTGCGGAGGCAGAACCTGCCCGGGAGTCGGGGCAAGCCCGGGCCCAGGGGGGGAGGCGCGCCGCAGAGCAGCGCCGCCGCCAGGTGGCCTTGGTTCAGCGGCAGCGTCGCAAGGGCGCCGCGGAACGCGACGAGCGGCGCCGAACAGGCAGCTTGAGTCTGCGTGACGGACTGATCGGGCGGGATGGCGCGCTGGCCGCCCCATCGCCCGAGGACCCCGGCAAGCCCCCGAAGATCAAACGCTTTGCGCCGAAGGTCTCCGCACCCCCAGCACGGACTCAGCCCGTTCCAGGCGCTGATATGAGCAACAATCATGACTGAGCCGGGTGCGTTGTCACCACGCGAGTCTCTGGGTACCAGTGGCCATGCTGCAGAACCAACCTCTGATCGCCTTCGTCGCCACCACCGACTCTGAGCGCAGCAAGGCGTTCTACCGAGACACCCTGGGCCTCACCCTGGTCGCGGACGAAGCCTTCGCGATGGTGTTTCAAGCTGGAGACACCATGTTGCGAATCCAGAAGGCGCAAGCCTTCACGCCCCACCCGTTCACGGCGCTGGGCTGGAGAGTCAACGAGATCCGCCCCTTGATCGACGAGCTACGCGCCAAGGGCGTCAAGTTCAAGCGCTACGAGTTCTTCGAACAGGACGCCTTCGACGTGTGGACCACCCCGGACGGCACCGAAGTCGCCTGGTTCGAAGATCCAGACGGAAACACCCTGTCGCTCACGGCGTTCTCCAACGTCTAGCGCCAGAGGCGTGCCTGCATCTGTGCCCGCAGGGTGGATGAGGACCTAGAACGAGATGCGGCTCAGCAGGCTGAGATGGGTGGTGCCGTTCATTTGCTCGGGGATTGAACGGCAAGAGGGTGTGAAGTAGCCGACGTCGGCCTCCCCACGCGAAGGAAACCAGAGCCGGCCAGCGAAGCCCGCCTGCACCCCGATCAGCGCATTGTGGGCGAGCCGATAGCCGCCACCCGCGCCACCCACCAGCTGCGCGGCGTTTCGTTCGCAGTCTCGTTCGGGCGCGCTGCGGTCACTGCTCAGGCCGTCGTAGCCTACGCCCAGATCGATCCAGCCTTCACCGCTGTTGATCGTCGAGCCCAGCGGCTCGGACCACAAGTAGTAGCGCGCCAGGAGCTGGAGCGAGGTTTGCTGCACCTGACTCGTGAGCGGGTCGGAGGTGTCGTACCGCTCGTCATGCGTATGGCGAAAGCGCGCGTGCTCGATCCCAGCTCCGAGAGCGATCGGGATGCTCGGTGCCGTGCGGTAAAACCCGGTGGCTCGGACTCGACCACCTGGGCGGCACCCGTCGCAGTTCGTGACCTGGAGTCCGGTTTCGAACCCCAGCTCCAGCCGGTCCGGTGCGCTCACCGGGTGCGCCGACGGGCTCTGCATGGGGATCGCGCAGGCCGGCGAAGCGGCGGCCAGTAGAAGCAAAGAAGTCCAACGAAGCATGCCTCAGTGTGCGCGGGATCCGTGGCAGCGGCAACCGCCACGTTTCCGTGCGGTCGCAATGGACTAGAATACGACTCCGGAGCACCAGGTGCGCGCTTCCCTCCCGGCTAACTTCCGGGGTCCGGCACCTGCCCTATCTGAGCCTTGATCTAATCTTACATGTATGTAAGATTATGGCCGCGGAGCCGCTCATGACGTCGAACGTTCAATCCCTGCTCGCCCCCACATCCGCCACACGTCCAGGCATCAAGCCGCGCCACGTCGCCTTCGCGGTCGCGAACCTGCTGTTCGTCTTCCAAGGGCTAGTCGGCTACGTCGGGGTTCTCCTTGGGCTTTTACCCCAGCATCCGACGGACGACGTCGCGTTCCTTTGCGTCGTCCTCGCGTATCACGGGCCCTTCTTCGCGTTCTGGGACGCGCCTGGCGAGTCCCGCTCCCGAGTGACGAAGGCGCGCACGTTCATCAACTGGTGGCTGCTGACGGCGATCACCGCGGTCCTCTTCTGGGAGCTGCCTTGGTACTACCTCGAAGACGACATCCTGCGCCGCGCGATCCCGATGGATCGCTTTCACCAGGGTCTCGAGTACCTCTGGATCTTCTGGGGCTACGGGATCGCCGACAATCGTTTCCTGAACGGAAACGAAACGGTGCTGTCGGTGGAGTTCTGTTCGATTCACACCGGCTTGGTCCTGATCCCGACCTACTTCGCCATGCAACGCGACAAGGTTTGGGCCTACTGGATCGGAGCGTTTGGCATGGCGGGGGTCTGCTACGTCACGGTGGTCTACGTGATCTCCGACTGGTACCTCGGCTGGACCCACATCAGCCCACGCCCTTACGACTTCTGGGTCAAGTTCCTACTCACCCAGACCCCTTACGTGTTCTACGGCGGCTTCGCGGCGCTCTGCGCGATGTACGTCGCCACCGAGCTCGCGATCGAGCAACGCCTTCACGCCCTGGGGCGCGCCTCAGTCGCGAAAGACTCGTGACACCAGCTCCCAGAGTGCCGTCTTGGCCTCGCGCCGGGCTTTGGGGGTGAGGCCACGAGTGATTGCGTCATGCACGATCCACTGCGCGGCAACCATCGTGGCCTTGAGCAGTGGACGGGATGGGGCGCACAGATCGCGTCGGACGTACCAGGCCTCGATCTCTCGTGCTGCTCCATCGAACGCCCGCTGCACGATCTGGTACGCGGGAGACGTTGGATCTCCCGACTCCACGAACACCAGCTCGGCGTCCGTGGCGTTGGCAAAGATCTCGTCCGCGAGCTTTTCGAGTCCCGCCCGGGTGCCCTCTACGTCACCGCCTTCGCGCAGCAAGGAGAGCATGTTGAGCTCCACGGGGCCGCGCACGGCGTCTCGGTAGAGCTGCTCGACGAGCGCGTCCTTGTCTGCGAAGCAGCGATAGAATGTCGGACGAGACACGCCCACGTGGTCACAGATCTGCGCGATGCTGACGCTACGAGATCCGCGCTCAGCGAACAGCTCGGCGGCGCCCTTCTGGATCAGCCGACGCTGCTCATCGACTCCTGGTCGACTCTTGCTCCTGCCATCGCGAGTCATGAACCAAGGCATCCTAGCAGCCCTGCGCCGAGCCTCGTGTGCGAACCGCCCTCCCGTTCACCCGCCGCCAGTCACGCAGCGCCATGAGTCCTTCCCAAGCAATCGGCGCAGCCGGAGCGAGCCTTGTACCGCCGCAAGCTGACGGACGTCTCAGTCTTAGAGAGCCTCTAGTACCCTCCTCCCTGAGGCAATGGGGCGCAGCCCCGCGCCGAGCCTTGTGCACGCACCGGCAAGACCTCACCCGCCCGCCAGCCTCGCAGCGCCGCGAGTCCTTCCCTGAGCAATCGGCGAAGCCGGAGCGAGCCGTAAATTGCCCCAAGGAAACGGACGGCTGGGTCTTTGAGCGACTCGGCAGTCACCGCACGGCTCGGCCTTGGAGCGCCTCAGAGCACCTTTACCCTGGGGAAAAGCGAGGGAGTTGTGGAGGCGGCGGAACGGCCCGCAAGGTTCGGGCGCAGAGTGGGTGAGCGTGACCTGACCAGGCCGATCCCGCAGCGGGCCCTCACGAGGCTCTTCGTCAGAAGGTGAAACCGTCCGGTATCCACTGTTCCAAACCCAGGCCGCGACTCGCCAGGCACCGCCACGGAGACACCGATAGCGAACCCCTTTCAAGCCCGAACCTGGAGGGTCGTGGAAGCCGCCGTACTCTACGACTGAGCAGCCCCGCGCCGAGCCTCGTGTGCGAACCGCCCTCCCGTTCACCCGCCGCCAGTCACGCAGCGCCAT
>JAUILJ010000264.1 GCA_030433055.1 Polyangia bacterium | reverse complement strand
TCACCCCTGCTGCCGACGTGTACGCGCTGGGCACCATCCTGTTCGAGGTCCTGACCCTCGATCGCATGCACACTGGCGATACGACTGAAGAGCTCCTCGATTCCACGTTGCGCATTTCAGACCGGCGGCCAAGCGAGCGGGCGCCGAACGCCCGCATCTCCGAGTCGCTCGATGACCTCTGTGTGCACGCGACGCAGCTGGAGTCTCGCGCGCGCTACAAGCACGCGGGTGAGCTGGTAAAGGAACTGGAAAAGATCATCCACGACGACGCGGAGCGCGAGCGGCGCCGCGAGGCCGCCCAGAAAGAGCGGATTGCCGCACGGATAGCAATGGTGGGCACGCACCCCGGAGGCGTCGAGGAAGCGCGAGCGGTGGCCCTGCGTCGCTTGAACACCGCGCTGGTGCTGGATCCCGACCAGCCCGAAGCTACGGAGACGATGCTGGCGCTGCTGATGGCGCCAGCGCGAGAGGCACCGCCAGAGGTGCAGGAGCAGGTGCACAAGGCGCAGGTCCGCCAGCGCCGCATCAGCGCGCGGCGCTCCGCTCCGCTCTTCATGCTCGCGTCATCCGCGTTGCTACTCTGGCTGGCGAGTGGTGTACGGGAGTACTGGGTGCTCGCGCCGCCGGCGCTGATCATCACCCTCACCTCGATCTACGTGTGGCAAGCGGGAGAGCGCGGCTGGACCTCTCGCTGGCACTATGCCTTCAGCGTGGTGATGGTCGCCGCGCTCGCGGCGAGCTTCGCGCTCTTCGTTGGCCCGCTGTTGTTCGTCCCCACGCTGCTCGTCGCGCTGGCGTTCGTCTCCACGGTGAACGCTCGCTCGGGCCCCAGCGTGCGGGTGCTACTGGGCGGGATCGGCTGTTTGGCCCTCGCGGGTACCATCGCGGTCGGGCAGCTCGGCTACTTGCCCGTGACCCATGAGTTTACCGGCGACGCGCTGATTATCCGCTCGGCAACGCTGCACATGACCAAGCCAGTGGTGCTCGGCTTCATCGCGCTGGGCAGCCTGCTCTGCGTGATTCTGCCGGTAGCCCTGGTCGGTCCTGCGTTGGACAGCATCGCCGAGGTCGAACGACAGCTGCTCGTCAGGCTGTGGCGCCTGCGCGCCTTGGTGCCCGATAGCCGCGCGTCGTCGGGCAAGATGCGCGCGGCGCCGCCCGTGTCTTCCAGCGGCAAGCTGAAGGTGAACGAGCGCCACAGCGGGCGACTTCAGGTGAGCGACAAGAAGGGCAGCGACCCGCCTCGCTCCAGCTGAGCTGCAGTTCAGGCCTCTCGAGCCGCTGCGGATCCGGAGGTTGGGGGTGAGGGAACGGTGCGCCTCACCCCCCCGAACCCAGGGTTACTTACCTGGCTCGAAGAGCTCGTACGTCTCCATGTGCTGAGCAACGTCAGCCGGCTTGAAGTAGTAGGGGAAGCTCTCGTTGCGCAGCCACATCTTCAGCAAGTCTTCGTAGTGGGGCGAGTCGGTGTCATCCGACTGCCCGCCAGGCAGCGCGTTGCGGCTAACGATGCCATCGGGGCGCAGCTCGGCGACGAAGCGCATCTGCGGCCCTGCTCCGTAGAGGAAGCTCGTGGTGCTGCCGCCCTGCCCAGCGACGTCCACGGTGTAGTTGCTGCCTCCCCGCGGATACGGCCCGCGAGTGATGAACGCAGTGCCTGAGAACAGGCCGAACAGGTCACGGATCTGCATGCCGTGGAGCTGCCCCCAGCGCCAGGTCGTCATGTCCGACGAGCCGAACGCCTCCTTCGAGGCCAAGAAGGTGAGCGCGTCAGCCAACGACTGAAGCATCAGCTCGTCTTTGTCTTCGACCACGTTCGTAGTCGTGACGTCGTCGAACAGGCTGGTTCCCGTCGCAGTCTGATCGGGGTGCTCCAACAGGTTGAACAGCGCACGCGCCTTGTCCGTTGAACCCAGGGAGGTGTCGTACTGGCTGAGCTCGTCGTTGAACACTGCGTTGCGGAAGCGCGGCAGCCAGGCGAAGAAGATGCTGGACGCGACGCTCTCATCGATCTCTTCGGCGGTCGGACCGGAGTCCGTCCGGTAGTCGGCATCCACACCACTCGGAGTGGTCAGCTCCCAGTTCTTGATGCGATCGATGGCAGGGCCCAGGTTCAGCTCGGTCACTCGGGCGGGCAGCGCATCGGCTGCGGCCAGCAAGAAGCCGCGCATGCGCTCGGCCTCCAGGCTCAGGTTGTCGGCCTGGATCTTCTGCACGTCCTCCAGCGTGAACTTCTTGCCTGCGGCGATCTGCTCCTCGATCAGCTGTGTGATGCGCCCCGCGCGGAAACCAATCGCGCGCTCCGCGACGAGGTACTGCGGGTCGTTCGTAGGATCGTTGTCTTGCAGGGTGCCTGCCACGTCGTTGTTCGCAGTGACCAGCCAGCCGTTCTCCCGATTCTTGTTCTGTGGGATGCGATCATCGGGGATGAAGCCCTCCCACTCACAGGGACCCGTGCCGTCCATCGGCTTGTAGGGCGCGCAGTCGCCGCTGACGCTCTTGCGCACGGGCACCAACGCGTGAGGGTAGTAGCCCGTGTTGCCTTGGGTGTCGGCGCCATTCCAGTTCTGGGCGAGCACCGTCATGTTCGACAGCGCGCTCATCCAGTCGTCGATACTGCTGGCACCGAGCAAGCCGAGCACGCCCTTCACTTCGTTGTCCACGAAGCGGCCTGTCCACTTGATGCTCAGGGCCTTCCCGTCCTTCTTGGAACCGTCGAGGATCGGCCCGTGATGCGGGACATACTCGATGACCTGCTTCTCGACCTTCGCGTCGGCGCCAGGCCCCACCTTGAATGATTGCTCGTACTGCTTGATCGGCACGTATTCGCCGTTGAACAGCACAGCGTCTCCGGCCTCGTTCAGAGTTTCTATGTAGATATCGGTTACGTCCCAGCCCACGACGGTCCCGCCCCAGGCGACGTGTTGTGAGTGACCGATCACGATGCCGGAGACACCCGCGACGCTGATCCCGATGGCGCTGGTGCCGCTCTCGCCACCGTAGAGCGCCGTATCGATCTGCGTGTGATGAAACTGGGCGGGCTGGACGAACGCCAGGTGAGGATCGTTGGCAATGATCGGATAGCCACTCTCGGTGTGGTCTCCGGAGATCACCCAGTTGTTGGACCCGATCGAGTCCCGTTCGATGCCGCCACCGAGCAGCGGGGTCTGGTGGTGCTTGAGTTGCGAGAAGTCGATGCCCGCCAAGCTCTGCTTCGCCTTTGCGTAGGCCTGCAGGTGCCGCGGGTCCTTGGGGTTCAGGCTGAGCAGGCTCGGCTCGCTCTGAGGTGCCTTCTTCGATGCAGCGCCAAACCAGTTGGGCAAGATCACGGTTGGGTCGCTGGGCTGGAAGCGCACCAGGTCAGCGAACAGATCAGGCGGCAACTTCTGGATCCGTTCGGCGATGTATTGATCGAAATCCCCTCCGCCATCGGTCAGCTGCCACTCCATCACCCTGGCCACGGCGATGGTGTCTCGAGGTTGCCACTCGTCGATGTCTTCGGGAGTGATGTCCGCGAGCAACGGGGTGCTGTAGCTCGGTGGGAGCTTCTGCTCCCCCGCCCGGAGCTCGGCCAGGTACGCGTTGACCCCAGCGGAATAGGCCTCCAGCAGCTCGACGGTCTCTGCTGGTAGCTGCTCGACCACCGCGTCAGCCACCTGCCCACCGTCCTCCGTCATGAAGGTCGCGCGGAAGGTGACGTCGAAGGCCAGCCCGGCATCTCCGATGCGTTCGGCGACGCGCCCCTGTCCCAGCATGCGGAACGCATCCATCAAGAACAAGCGGTCGCGCGCGTGGACGTAGCCGTTGGCGTAGATCGCGTCCTTTTTATTTTCCGCAAAGATATGCGGGACCCCAAACTCGTCCGTGACGATCTCGACCTGCTTGGTCAGCCCAGGGCGCTTGACCACCACGTCGGGGGCCCGCTCCGCCGCGAACGGCGAACCTGCTGGCGGCCCACTGGTACCACCACCGCCTACGGGTTCGTCTTCACCGCAACCGCCACCCAGCAGCGCGCCGGCGAACAGCGCTCCGAGCCCGAGGCTGTGCCGCACGCTGCGAAGACCTCGGCGTGTTCTGGACGAACTGGAGTTTTGGTCGGATAAGAGCGAAGGGTCGTTACCACATAGATTCGCGCGTCGAGCCATGGGCGGCTTTGTACCACGCACCCCCCCGAGGGCGCTCAAGCTAAGTCCCAGCGAGCCGTTCAGGCCGCCGTCTGGGGCGCTCAATCCCGCCCATAGCGCAGGTCTGCCATCAGGTCAGACCACTCGACTCGGATGGCGTTGCGGCGGCCCTGCAGCAATGTGGCGCCGTGCCCGGTCAGCTGAGAGTCAAGGTACTGCAACGCGTCGCGCCACAAGCTCCCGCTGAAGCGCGACTTGAAGAAGCCGAAGTGCCCGATGGCCTCTGCCCCCAGATCGCGCGGGCTCAGGTGGACCCAGGTAGGCTTCGAGCCCAGGCTGCGCTTCAGCGCCCGAACCGCGCCCCGCGGCGCGAAGTCGTCGTCGCTGAACGTGTAGAGCCGCGTGGGAGCGTTGAAGCGACCAAAGCGGGCCGTCGCGTCGCTGTTCTCCCCGAGGAAATAACCAGGCGTGCGGCACCAGCGGGCCCACTCCTGGGCCACACCTTTCGGCAGGTCGACCCCGAGCCCAAGCTGGCCAGGCCAGAAACCAAACAGGTTCGTGGTGGTGGGAACCAGCAGGTGCCACACCAAGCCGAGCTTGGCTCGCCCGAGCGGCTCCCAGTAGCCAAAGTAGCCCAGCTGCGCGCCCACGAGCAGCATCGCATCCACCTCGTGGCTCTCATCGATCAGCCCGAGCAGCTGGCCGCCAAAGCTGTGCCCGATACCGAACAGCTTGCCCCCTTGTGCCTTGGCCCAGCGGATAGCGGCGCGCGCATCGAGCTCTGCCCAGTCGCGCATCGTGGCGCCGAAGCCAACCAGCGTACCCGGGCGCGAGCGCCCCACGCCGCGGTAGTCATATGTCACCACGCGGAAACCTTGGCCTGCCGCGAAGCGCCCGAACTGGGCGTAGTAGCTCTGAGGCACGGCCGTCGCCCCATGAATCAGAATCGTCGCGCGCACGTCGCCGACCGGTTCGAAACTGGTTGCACCAATCAGGTAGCCATCGGCGGCCTCCAGCTCGATCTCGCGCTCTACGACCCGCAGCGCCTCCCGCACGTCGGCGTGGGGAGGCTCCGGCTCGTAGGCGTGGCTCGCGTCCGCAAGCTGGCTCAAGTCAGCTCCAGTCCCGGTCGAGGTTTGAGTTATGCTGCCGCTGTGGAAAACATCCATGACCGCCTCCATGCACCTGCGCCCCGCGCTCGCGGGGGGCGACGTGGGTCACGCCCAGCAGGCGCGACCAATCAACGAGTGCAGTGAACATGGGGGTCCCGATTGGCTATCGGTTGCTGCAAGATTGCAGCTCGGACCTGCGGAGGCCACGCGACAGATGCTGAACTGGGATGATTTGCGCTTCTTTCTAGCCCTGCACCGCAACAACAACCTCGCGCGAGCCGCGGCCGAGCTGAAGGTCAACGCCACGACGGTGGGCCGCCGGCTCAGCGCCCTCGAGGAGCAAGTCGGCGCGCGGCTGTTCGATCGCACTCCCGACGGCTACATCCCGACCAGCGCCGGAGTGGAGCTCGTGAACCACGCGGAGCGCATGGAGGCCGAGGCGCTCGGCGCAGAGCGGCGCCTGAGCGGCGCCGACACCCGGCTGGAGGGCAGTGTCCGCGTGAGCGTCACGGAGATGCTCGCGACGCGCTTCATCGCGTCCCACCTGCGGGCGTTTCACGCCAAGCACCCGGGCATCACCCTGGAGCTGACGTGCACGAATCGCAGCATCAACCTCACGCGGCGTGAAGCCGACGTCGCGCTGCGCCTGAGCCGCCCCAAGGAAGACAACGTCATCACCAAGCGCATCGCGCAAATCGACCTCTCGCTTTATGCGGCGGGCGTCTACTCCCTCGACTGTGGGATCCCCGAGGATGCGGAGAAGTCGCTGAAGGGCCACCGAGTGCTGATGTTCGCGGACTCACGGGCCTTCAACATCGAGAACCAGTGGCTCGAGGAGCGCCTCGATGGGGCGACCATCGCGTTCCGCTCCGACAGCGTCTCGTCGATCTACGCGGCGGCAACCAGCGGCCTGGGTATTGCGCTCTTGCCCCGCAGCGTCGCCGAGAGAGACTCGACCCTCGTGCGGGTCCGGACCACGACTTCGCCGACACCTCGCGAGGTCTGGCAAACGATCCACACGGATATGCGCAACAACGCGCGGGTGCGCGCCGTGACGGAGTTCTTGGCCGGCGTCGTGGCCGCGCGGGTGCCCAGCGGTGCGCCCTGTTGAGGGCTGGGTCTTAGCAGCACGGCTGCGACTGCGAACCCGCGCGACTCATCACGCCGGTTGACCTGCCTCGGACTCCTTGGGCTCTTTCGTCAGCCACGCGTTCAACGGCTTGCCGAGGAGCAAAGCAACCGCGCCCAGCACGAGCACGCCGCCAGCGCTCAGTCCGGCCACCACGATGCCCGCGTCTTCACTCACACGACCGATGGCGTACAGCACACCACTCACGACCCGGGTCGTGACGAAGTAGGCGAGCAACCCGAGGCCAACCCACCGCCGTGAGAACGCGCCCACCAGGACGCCTAGCAGGAGCACGTCGAGCACCCCGGCGCCGAACCCCGAGAACAACGCCGCGATCCAGAAGGCGGCGCCAACGCTGAGCGCGCTCCCCACCACGCCGAGCCCGGCGCCCAGCCCTGCCCCGAGCAGCCCCACGCCGGCCACCGGCGCTGGCCTCATGGCGTGGGGCGCAATGAGACCTACCAGGCTCAGGCCGATGCCAGCGATCAGCGCCGGCCCCGAGGTCGTCAAGCTGGCGAGCACGAACAAGCTCGTCGGGCCGCTTCCGTGCGCAATCGAGTCGAACAGCGCCTGGGTCGCAAAGTACTCCGTGGGTGCCGAGAGCGCGCCAACGCAGATCACCAGGCCAGACACGCTCAGCGCGAAGGCCCAGTTGATTGGCGAATCGCTGGGGCGGTGCGCGCGCTCCCAGGTCGCCGCCATCCACCAGTCTACGGCCAACAGCAACAGGGCGAGCACAATCGGGAGTAGCCCGACATAGGCGAGCCACGGCGACATGCGAGCCGCGGTCGCGCCCAGGGGCCCGAGAAAGCTCCCCACGTGGGCTGCGACCTGCAACAGCGCCATCCCCGCGACCCGCTGCCCCAGGCTGGAACCGGCAACCCCAATTGCCGCATAGAAACCCAATGCTGTGCAGGCACTCCCCACGCGAACCAGGACGTCGGCGGTGGCCCAGCCCAAGGGCGCGACCGTCATCAACAAGTAGCCGAGCAGGCTAGTACCCAGCCCGATCAATGCCGCGAGGTGCCCGCGAACCAAGCTCAGCAGGCCACCGAGCACGTATCCGGCGATCCCGATCCAGATGCCCATGGCGAGCGCGGCACCGATCTCCTTGGTCGTCCCCCCAGCGTTCATCGCGCGGACCGCAAATGCCGCACGGAACTGATAGTAGACCCCACGCTCCAGGAACATCGCGATCGGTAACATCACGAGGCCCAACGCACGCAACTGGCCCTGCCGCTCACTCGTCATTCCGCGCAGCCTACTTGGATGCCCACCACAGAACCAGTTCACCGCCCGGCCCCGAGCAATCCGCCTCTACACGGCTTTCAGCGTCCTGTCGCCTTGCCTCGCCTCACCTCACGGGTTTGGGGGTGAGGGCAGTCTCTTCAAGGGGCCAGGGTCACACCACGCCCCGATAAATGATTCCGCGCGGATTCTAAAGAAACGCTCAAGCCCAATCCCGGCACGGGGTCGCCCGCCCTCACCCTGACAGATGCCCCCAGAAGGTCGTTCTTTTTCGTTGACTCATCGCAAGCTCGCGAAACCACAGGCTAGGCGGGCAAGAAGGCCACACCCTAGGTCCCTGTCCCGTGTGCAAGAACGCTCATATCCGCGGAATCGCCGTCGCTTTTTCCGGGGATTTTACCTCGCTTAACCACGTGAGAAGACCGGGCGGAACAGCCTTCTGCTAGCCTCGGCATATGGCTCACTCCTTCCGGCTTGGCGGGGTCCACCTGGGATCCGTCTTCGGTCAGCTGTCCGCTCGCGCCAGCAAGGCGCTGCTCTTGGTCGGCTTGGCGGCGCTAGCGAGCAGCACAGTGGCTTGCTCTTCGGCGCCTCCGGAGGAGTTGGACGATGGGGACGAACCGGTCGCTACGACATCTGAAGCCCTCATCACCACCACCATTAGCAACCCCGCGCTGGTCGACGACGATCAGGCTTCGAGCGTTGACTACGGGAAGAACGGAGCAGCGACGGTCTTCTGCGTTGGCGCCAATAGCTCGGGCGGCGGAAACGCCGGGCAGCGCCGATATGGCATGTTGCGCTTCAATCTCTCCTCCATCCCATCCGGGTCGCATGTTTCGAAGGCGACGCTGACGCTAACTAGTGTGCTGTGTAACACGTTGAGCGTGAGCGCTGGCTGCGCGGATGCGGCGGGCGTTACCACCGACACGGTGCGGCTGAGGCGGATCGGCAGTTCGCCCGACTGGGTCGAGACGACCCACAACTCGGGTTTCTGTGCAGGCGCTACGACCACTGACAGCATGTTCTCGCTCCCGGCTCAAACGCAATCATTCAGTGTTGGGGCTGCAGGGGCACACGATGTCGACGTCACGTCCGACGTCAAGGCTTGGATCGAGGGCACCAACCCGTCAGAGAACAACGGTTGGCTAATCACTGGAAGCACGACCAACACGAGCCCACCCCGGATGAAGTTCTTCTACTCGTCCAACGCCGCCAGCTCCACCGTCAGACCAAAGCTCTATATCGAGTACACGTATGCGCAGGGACACTCCTGCTCAACCAACGCGCAGTGCTCAACGGGCCACTGCACCAACGGCGTTTGCTGCAACGTCAGCGCCTGCACCGCTCAGGATG
>JAUILJ010000263.1 GCA_030433055.1 Polyangia bacterium | reverse complement strand
GCTCCCCGGCGCCGGCGGCACCCAGCGCCTGCCTCGCATCGTGGGTGAGGCGCGCGCCAAGGAGCTGATCTTGTTCGGGCGGCGTCTCAAGGCGAAGGAAGCGCTCGAGATCGGCCTAGTCAATCAGGTTACCCCAGCGGGGCAGGACGTGCTGCAAGACACCCTGCACTACATCGCGCCGCTCGCCGCAGGTGCACCGCTCGCGCAGGCCGCGGCACTTCGCGCCATCGACGCCTCGTACGAGGTCCCGTTTTCACACGGAATCGAACTGGAGCGAATGTTCTACGACACTTGCCTGCGCAGCGAGGATCGAGTGGAGGCGCTGAGCGCCTTCGCAGAAAAACGCAAGCCGCAGTTCAAGGGTCGATAGCGCCGAGGCGCGGCTCGCGCGGGGTGGCACTCGCCAGCGCGTTGAGAGCCGTAGCGCCGAGCGCCAAAATTGCCGGGAGGATACGATGCGTGTTGTAGTTCAGAAGTATGGCGGTTCATCCGTCGCAGACACCGAGAAGATCAAGAAGGTTGCCGCTCGGGTCGTCGAGACGCGCAAGCGTGGCTTGGCCGTCGTCGTCGTCGTCAGCGCGATGGGCAAGACGACGGACCAGCTCCTGGCCCGAGCCCGGGAGATCAGCCCAAGCCCAAGCCGTCGTGAGCTAGACATGCTGCTGTCGTGTGGCGAGCGCACGAGCATGGCCCTGCTCAGCATGGCGGTGAGCGAGCTCGGCTACCAGGCCATCAGTCTCACCGGCTCTCAGTCGGGGATCCTCACCAACGACCGCCACTCGGGAGCGCGGATCATCGAAGTACGCCCGTTCCGCGTTCAAGACGAGCTCGAGGCGGGGCGCATCGTGATCGTGGCTGGCTTCCAGGGCGTCTCGTACAAGCGCGAGGTGACCACGCTAGGGCGCGGCGGCAGCGACACCACCGCGGTGGCTCTGGCCGGTGCCCTGGGCGCCGAGTACTGCGAGATCTGCTCGGACGTGGACGGTGTCTACACGGCCGATCCTCGAGTGGTCGACTCCGCGGAGCTGCTCAAATCCATCAGCCACGAGGCCATGCTGGAGCTCGCTGCCCACGGCGCGAAGGTGCTCCACGCCGAGTGCATCGAGTTCGCGCGCAAGAGCCAGGTTGCGCTCTACGCGCGCGCGACCTTCGGCGACGCAGCGGGGGGAACACGCATCGATCGGCCCGAGGAGGTCGGTGAGCTGGACGTCGCCGGGGTCGCCGGAACGAAGCAGCTCGTTCGGCTTCGCGCCAGCGGTGAGCGCTCCATGGATCGCATGCTCGCAGCCGCCGCCGAAGCCTCCCTCCCCGTGCTTCACCTAGACGCTGACCACGAGATCGCCGACCTCTGGTTCAGCCTCTCCGACGTGCCGGACTGGGCCAGTGTGCGGGAGCAGCTCCTCGACCAGGTCCAAGTGGAGGAAGGCTGCGGCGCGGTGAGCGTCGCCGGGGACTTCTTTGGGCGCAACGCGGCGAAACTCGCGAAGACCCGCTCCGTGGCCGCGGGCGTTGGGGTGCGGCTGAAGGCGATGGCGACGTCGCCACTCCGCGCCACGCTATTCTGCGCCGAGGAAGACGTCGACACACTGACGCAAGCGCTGCACCGGGCCTTCCGCGAGTGACTGCATGCGGCGCTCGGGCGCCATCGGGCAGGTCGGGGCGCTCCCGTCCTGGACCTGCCCGCTGACTCAGCTTCGCTCAGGCTGAGTAGCGCTCGACCAGCATGCGGTAGAGAGCTCGCAGCGCGAAGGCTTCTCCTCCCATCGGGCGCCCCGGTCGGGACCGGAGATTCCACCCCATGGTGTCGATGTGGACCCAGCGTTGCCGCTTGGAAATAAAGCTCTGCAGGAACAGGGCGGCGGTGATGGCGCCGCCAAACGGGCCGCCTTGATTGTTCAGGTCAGCCATCGGCGTCTTGAGTTGCTCCTTGTAGGGCTCGTGCAGCGGCAAGCGCCATAGCGGATCGCCCTCACGAAGGCCGGCCGCGAGCACCGCGGCCGCCACGTCGTCGTCGCTGGAGAACAGCGCGGGTAGCTCTGTCCCCAACGCAACCCGTGCAGCGCCAGTCAGCGTCGCGGCATCGATCAGGAGGTCGGGGGTCTCGGTGTCGGCCTCCGCCAAGGCGTCGCACAGAATCAGCCTGCCCTCGGCGTCCGTGTGGCCGATCTCCACGGTGAGGCCCTTGCGCGTCTTGATCACGTCGAGCGGGTGGAACGCGTTGCCCCCCACGCTGTTCTCCACCGCGGGCACCAACACACGTAGACGAACCGGCAGGCCAGCGCTCATCACCGCGTGCGCCAAGCCCAGCATCAGCGCGGCGCCGCCCATGTCCTTCTTCATCAGCTTCATGTTGTCGGCAGGCTTCAGATCGAGGCCGCCGGTGTCGAAGCACACGCCCTTGCCAACCAGCGTCAGCTTGGGGTGATTGGGATCGCCCCAGGTGAAATCGATCAAGCGTGGTGCGTCGCTACAGGCCCGCCCCACCGCGTGAATCGTCGGGTAGTTTTGCTCGAGCAGCTTGTCGCCAACGATCAGCTTGAACTTCGCCTTGTGCCGCGCGGCAAGCTCCTTGGCGCTCTCTCCGAGCGCGGTCGGGCCGAGATCCCCGGCGGGCGTGTTGATCAGATCCCGCGCCAGGCTGATGCCCTCGAACAGCCGCTGGACTTCGCCCTGGTCTGCCGCCTCGGGCCACGCCAAGAGGGGAGCCTTGCCTGCGTGCGCCTTGTAGCGATCGAAGCGATAGTGCCCGAGCGCCCAACCCAGGGCAGCGGTCGTCGCGTAGCCAGGGTCCAGCTCGGAGGCGATGTGGTAGCGGCCGCTCGGCAGCTTGCGAACGAGGCCCGACCAGTCCCAAGGTTCTTTCTTCGAGGAAACACCGAGCACCACGCGCTCGAGGCCTCCATCGCGCCCAGGCACCAGGGCGAACTCCCCGGGCTTGGCCTTGAAGTCGGTGGAGGAGAGCCAGTTGCGAGTCCCCACGCGCTGCCCCTTGAGCCAGGCTTTGAGCTCACTCCTCTCCAGAGCGAAGATTGGCCGCGAAGTCTTGGTGGGCTTCGCCGCGAAGATCTCATTCATCGATGCCTCCACAGAGCGCACGCCGTCAGGCGAGTACAAGGAACGGTGTCGTCGCAACGACTTACCAACCCTGAGGCAGCTTTGGGAGGCCTATGCTCGCTGTCGCGGGAAAGTGGCGGAAAATGCGCCTACTTCTTGGGCGGCCCCATCGGGCCCTTCGCCTCGGTGCCGCTCTTGAGTTTCATCCCGCCGTAGGGCTCGATGCTCGGCACCTTCGCGAACTCAGCCTCGTAGATCTTCTTCATCTCCTCGAGCTTCGCCTCTTCGGTCTTCGCGAGGTCTTTCTCCTCGCCCGGATCGTCCTTGAGGTTGAAGAGCAGGTACTTCCAGCCCTTGCCGTAGACGATGAGCTTGTAGTCCCCGTGGATCACGGCGCGGCGAGGCGGGTTGTGGCTGTCCTCCGCGAGCTCGAAGATCAGCGTCTCCCGCTTCTCGGGCTTTGCCCCATAGACCTCGGGAACCAGGCTCTTGCCCATGAAGCTGGGCAACGCGTCCATGCCCATCAGGTCAACCAGGGTCGGGGCGATGTCGAGGTGGTTTCTGAGCTCGCTGATGTGCTTCGGCTCGGCTCCGGGCGCCTTGATGATCAGCGGCACCTTCAGCAGCACGTCCCACACGTCGAACGCGTGCTTCCACATCTTGTGTTCGCCAAACGCCTCGCCGTGATCTGCGGTGATCACGATCGCGGTGTCCTTCCACCAGGGCTGCTTCTCACCCCACTTGAACAGCTCGCCCAGCCAGTGGTCGGTGTACCAGACCTCCGAGTCGTAGCGGTCGCGGTTGCTGTTGCCGAAATCGGGGCTCTCCGCGTGCTTCTGGTACTTGTCGTGCGGATCCATGTAGTGGCTCCACAGGAAGAATTGCCCCTTCGTGTTCTCGGGGTTGCTCAAGACCTCGATGATCTTCTTCGTGCTCTTCTCGCTGGTGACGAAATTATCCGTCTGAGCGTCGAAGGTGATGCCCGGGACCATCTCCCAGACGTCGAAGCCTTGGTCGATGCCTTTTCCACGACCAAAATACATGTGCGCCTGGACACCCATGGTGCGGATGCCCTTCTTCTGCATCGCCTCCTGGATGAAGTCGTTGCCCACGTCGCGGTAGCCGGTGAAGAACCAGCCATCGCGATACAGCGTGCCTGCCAGTCGGCCGCTCAGCATGCACGCCACGCTCTGGGCGGTGTAGCTCGTCACGGAGCGGTGCTGGTCATAAACGACCGACTCCTTGGCCAGCTTGGTCAGGTTCGGCGCTACCTTGCGCTCGTAGCCCGTCCACGGCATGTCGTCGGCACGCAGCGCGTCTACCGTGAGGAACAGCACGTTCAGCGGCTTGGCTGGCCGGGTTAGAGCCTTCTTCTCCGGCTCCTGCGTGGGCGCGGCGCTGCCCGAAGGAGCGGCTTTGGGTTTCGCCGAAACGTCCCCAGGAGCCGTGTTCGTCGCGGCTTTCTGGACCGGCTCTTCGGTCTGACTGCAGCCACTCAGGATCAACAGACTCAGGGCAACCAAGCTCGAATTTCGCATTCACTTCGGCGCCTAGCGCGACCGCACGCTTCAGGCCAAGAAAAGCACCGCTCTCCGGACCGCGGAACGGAGCAGTGTGCCTCACCCCCCCAAGAATCTTGGGCGTGCGCGCGGCGAATCGAACGTGTCAGCTCGGTGGATTGACGTAGGCCTTCGCCGGGCGACCTCGGGGCGCGACCACCTTCACCACCACGAAGCCCTTCACCGCGCGGGTCTTCCCCGGCTCTCGGCCGAGCCCCCACAGGCCGACTTGCAGCTCCAGCTCCTGACCACCGCTCAACGGCTTGGTGCCCTTCGGCGGCCAGCTGCGCTCGAACTCCAGGGGTTCATCCGGCGCCACCGTCTTCTCGCCTTCGCCGTCGCGCTCGTCGCCGATCTCCGTGAGCAGCTTCTCGCTCTGAGTGACCTTCGTCGCGAACGCGAGCGGCCCCGCCTTGGGCGACATCAAATAGCGCGTCGCGTCCCCTTCGCTCTCGGCCTTGACCTTCACCACCACGCCCCAGCCAGCACCTTGCCGCTTCGCCTTGGTGCTGACGTGAAACATCACGCCGTCAATGGTGACATCGAGCCCTCCCGGCACCATCTTGTACAGCTTATTCCGCGCGGTATCAGCATCGCCACCCGTCCCACTCGCAGCGTCGTCCGCGTCGAGGGACACCTCGTCGGCGTCATCGTCATCTTCCCCCTCCTCGTCGTTCGGGGGGGAGGCGCTCTGTTCGGGCTCCGAGCTGGCGGACGGCAGTGCTTCGGCCCGAGCCGCATCATTTCCTTGCGGCACTACCGGCGGTTGCCCACCCGAGCAACCGACCAAGAAAACCGCAAGCAAACACCCCCGCGACACCGCGCGGGCCTCAGCGAGTGACAGGACACTACGGAGCCGCATGCTCCGACGATATCAGCCGCCGGCGAGCTTCTGCAGCACCTTTTGCGCCAGCGCCGCGTCCTCTTTGCAGCCGACCACCAGAGCGCGGTCATCTCTGACCACGGCTCGCCCCTCACTCACGGGCTTGGAGAAGTCGTATAAGATCACCGTAGCGTCGGCGTCGTCGCCTTCCTTTTCGTCACCGCGCACGGCTTCAATCTCGAAGCTCTTGACGTTCAGCGACTGGTCCTCGTCCTCGGCGCTGTCGTCGACCTTCCAGCCGGCGCCCTTGATCACGCCCTCGAGCTCCGGACGCTTCAGCGTCCCAAGTCCCTTGGCCTTGATCTTTCCAGCCAGTTCCACCGAGCTCGAGCCCGAGTCGTTCATGGCCGAGACGTAGAGCATGCGTGAGCCATCCAGCGTGAGGGAAGGCTTGGCGGCGGACTTCTGCCACTCACCGAAGTCGTACAGGTTGACGAAGACGTCCTTGCCCTCGACCTCGAACTTGAGGGAGTAGATGGTGCCTGCATCGATGGACTCATCGTCCTTCGATGACTGGCTGTAGCCTGCGGCCTTCGCGTTGGCCTCCAACTTCGGCTCGTCCAGTGCTTTCAGGCTGAGGCTCGGAGCAGCCTGAGTCGCCTCGGGCTGGCCCTTGTCCTTCTTGCTACAGCCGGAGAGGGCGACCGCGCTCAGCATCAGCGCTCCAACGCTGACGCCTGTAATCCGAGAAATCATTCGACTGTTCATACCGAGGGAGAGTCGCTACCAAAGATGCGTTCGCTACGCACGGATCACTTCACTCTGCCCGCAAAGCGGGCCCGCGTTCTTGGACGGTCGAACGCGAGTTCACATGCACCACGGGGCCGAACTGCTAAGCCCTTCGACGACCAACCTCATGATTACTCGAGCTTTTTCCGCATGCATCGGGCTCCTGCTCGTGGCCTGTGACACCTCCCCCAAAGAGCCCGCCGAGGCCCGCCAGCGCTCCACGCCGAGCGCCTCATCCAGCGCTTCGACCAGCGCTCCCTTCGAACCGCAGCGGGTCGATCTGCAGGCGGATGCCATGGGAACGAAGCTGCACCTGGTCAGCTTCACGACGCCGAAGCTCGACGAGCACGCGGTGAGGCTCGGGATGGAAGCGGCCATGGCAGAGGTCAAGCGTCTCTCCAAGCTGCTCAGTGACTGGACCAATGACAGTGACGTCGGCCACGTCAACCACAACGCGGGAGAATTCGTGGAGGTTGCCCCGGAGACACTCGAGGTCGTGAAGAAAGGCCTCTGGGCTGGCCGCGTGAGCGAGGGCACGTTCGATATTACCTGGAACTCCCTGGGCGGCCTGTGGAGGTTCGGCGACGCCGCAGAAGCGGACCCCAAACCACCGAGCAGGAGCGAGATCAAGCGCCTGCTCCCCCGCGTAAACTATAGCCGCGTGGAAACGCTTGACGCGCCTCCCCAGGTCAAGGTCCCCAGGGACTCGAAGCTCGGGCTCGGAGGCATCGCCAAGGGCTACATCGTGGACAAGATGGCTGCGGCGATGCGAAATGCCAAGCTGACCAGCTTCCTCGTGCAGGCTGGCGGCGACCTCTACGGCGCGGGCAGAAAACCCGATGGCTCTCCCTGGGTCAGCGGCATTCAGGATCCCCGCGGCAAGGAAGGCAAGTTCTTTGCCGTGATCGAGCTGACGGATCACGCCTTTTCAACGGCGGGCGACTATGCCCGCGCGTACATCCACGACGGCAAGCGCTACCACCACATCATCGACCCGCGCACCGGCTACCCAGCGGATGCGAGTCGCAGCGTGACGATCTGGGCGCCGTCAGCCTTGCTCGCAGACGCGATCGACGACGCCGTGTTCATCCTCGGTCCGGAGAAGGGGCTGAAGCTGGTCGAGGCCTCCGACGGGGTCGGCGCAGTGATCGTCACGGCCAAGAACAAGGTCATCGTGTCGAAGCGCCTCGAGGGCAAGGTCAAGATCACTGCCCAACCGACAGACGGTATCTGAAGCGCTCGCTCAGCTCACGTCGGGATGGCTCGGATGACCCTCGTCGTCGTCCGCGTACTCGCCCGCGTCAGGCATGTCGTAGAGGCCCTTGCCGCCGCGGATCGGGATTGCGCGGGCAGCGGCGACGCGCTCCAGCTCGGTCTCCAGCGCGAGGCGATCACGCACCAGCGGGAGCTCCGCGCGGCTGCCATCCCACAGATCCAGCGCGATGGCGCCCAGCGTGTCCAGGCGGATCAGGTCTATCTGCGCCCACTTGATGCGCCGCACCCGGGGCCAAACGAACCCCGAGATCTCACGACACTCGAGTCCATCCCCACGGATACGCACTCCGCGCATGCTGGTACGAACCAACGCAGCCACCGCGCTGGTCACCAACAAGAATGCAAGCATGCGCGAGCTGATCAGACGGTACACGTCCCCGGTCACGAAGTACTCGTACAGCCAGCTCCCGGGCGCGCTCCGCTCCGCGACCAGCACCAAGACGCTCACTACGACGGCGACCCCCATGTAGGTCATCGACGGCAGCCAGATCAAAAACGGAGGGCCGTACACCGCCTCGCTGGGGCGGTAGGCCATGTCAAAGCCAGGGGGACGAGAGATGCGAGCCACGTGCGCCACTCACCTTAGTACGCACGGACGCAGTTTCCTTGGGCGCACTCGCTGGCCGCCTATTGAAAAACACCCTGCCGATCCCCAAACCCGCGTGCCCAGGCGATGACCAGGTTCTCGCGAGCCGCGGCGAGGTGCGCCGAGCGCCTACACCGGCCCTGACTGGAGCGTCCTATCCAACCGGAAACGTCTGCTGAGAACGTTGCGAGGCTGGGTGGCACTCAGTACCCTTAACGCCCCCAAGCTCGAGGAGATCTATGCGCCCCTTCCTGCCCTCTGACCGCGCCGACGTGCGCGATGTCATTCGTCCCGCTTACTCTCGTGGCTTGCGCCGGTTGGCGTGTGTCGCCGCTGCAGGCTTCGCGCTGCTGGGCTGTTCCGACTCCGCCTCCGAGACCGGCGGGGGCGACGAGCTGCTCGCGCCACCCGCGGACGGCCAGGGCATGCAGCTAGAGATGCGCACAGAGGTCGAAGCCGGCGCGGAGGTGGAGCACTGCATGTTCGTGCAGATGCCTGCCAGCGGCCTCAACATTAACCGCACGGAAACTCGGTTCACGGCTGGCAGCCACCACGTACTTCTGTATCGGACCAACTACACCTCCATCCCAACCAAGAAGCAGGATGGCACCGAGGTGGACACCAGCGGTGTGTTTGATTGCACGGACGGCGCGAGCAACGGCTGGGACGTGCTCGACGTAATCGGCGGCTCGCAGAACGCGGACGGTGGCACCTTCTCCAAGTTCCCCGACAACGTCGCGATGCGCATCGAGCCGAACACGGTGCTCATGATCAACGCGCACTACATCAACACCACCTCCAAGGCGCTCGAACCGCTGGTGAAGATCAACCTCGAGACCATCCCTGACGCGCAGGTGGAACACGAAGGGGGCATCCTCTTCT
>JAUILJ010000262.1 GCA_030433055.1 Polyangia bacterium | reverse complement strand
CGCGTTGCGACCCACGAAGGTCAGGCGCGGCCTGCGCACCGGCGCGGACGCGACTTCCGCGAGCCGGATGCCGGCCGCGTCACGGTGCCGCGGGTGATGCACCTCGAGGTCGACACCCAGGATGGCGCTGTTTCGATCCGCGGGGATACGATTTTCAACCTCTACCAAGTGAGCGGGACTCAGGGGTTGTTGCCGCTGGACCGCTCAGAGCTGCCTGGGTACACGTTCGCCTGGTCCGACCCTGGCGTGGAGGAAACCGTCGCGCTGTCGGCGCTGGTCGACGCAACCCACACGCCCACGGGAAGGGTCGTGAGCAGCTTGGCGGGGGCGCTGACCGAACAGTCGAGCCGCCAGTTCGACCGCAGCCACTCCGGCGCCAGCTTCGACAGCGCGGTCTGGCATTGTGACTAGCCCCGAGGTGCTGGCGTCGCAACCGCACCCGAGTGCCCGAGGCTCGAGCGCCTACTCGGAGGTGGCTCCCGTCAGCGCAGGGTGGAGCTGAGCGACTTCTGCAGCAGCTCGAAGCTCGCGCCATATCCGGTATCGACGCGACCTGGCACCTGACCGTATTCGCACAGGGACGCGATGTCCCCGCCGGAGTCCTTCGCGACCGCGAACTGGCGCAGCGTGGGGTAAGCCGGCACAGCGATCTGCAGGCCGCCGCTGCTGCAGGCGGGGTTGCCGTCAGGCTGGTCGCACATGCAGGCTTCGTCCCCCAGGCACTCGAGGGGCGAAGGCAGGCGGTCCATGCAGGCGAACTGCAGCCGCGACGTGCCGCCAGCCACGTCCCCGCCGTTGACGTCGTTCGCGTCTGCCGGGGACACACCGCTCAGCGAGCTCACCCCCGTGCGCGGCGCCTGAGACTCCACCATGAAGGGGTCCTGGGGCGGCTGGTAGGTGGCCGGATCGCCGACTATCTGCGGCCAGAGGTTCTTCGAGCCGAGCTCCAGGTTGCTCAGGTAACGCGCCGAACCATCCGCATTCATTTCCGTAAGGTATTCCGGAGGAGCACCCCCCAACGTCAGGAAGTGCACCTGCTCGGCGCTGCGAGTGTTGTCGATGAAGAGTGGGTTCGAGAAGCTCGCTTGGCCCACGGCGCCCCCGGGGATCGTGCGCTCCTTCAACCCAGCCACGTAGCGGGCGACGGGATACATGAAGTCGAGGCCGAGGCGGCGCTTCTGGTCCCAGCAGCGCAGGTTCAGTTCGTCGCCGGGCGTGGAGGCTCCACACTCGCTCTCCTTGGATGGGCAGCCAGCGGCTTGCCCCTGAGCACACGAGTAGCAGCAGGCGTCATTCGGGTTGGTCGCACAGGTCGCCGTGGGCCGCGCCTCGAACAGATCAGGCTCGAAGGCGTAGAAGTACTGCCCTCCGGCTTGCACGGAGCAGTCGTTCTCCTCCCCCACCATCACGACGGCCACGGTGCTGCCGGGGCGAAGGAACGCCTTGCGCTGGCGCAGCACGGCCTCGTCGGTGCCCGTCATGCTGACGCAGCTCCTCGCCGTGTCCTGCGGGTTACAGTCGACGCGCTCCAAGCTAGCGTAAGGGTCTGGATCCATAAGGAAACGGAACATGGCCTCGAGCGGCATCTCGAAGCCGCAGCCGCTCTGCCCGGTGCTGCGAACCGCGCTCTGGATATCGGCGATGAACGCGTTCGGATCCTCGCCTTCGCGCAGCTCATACACGCCGTCTGCGCTCGCGCCGGACAGCTCGTCCCTCAGCGTTGGCAGCAGATGCGCTTGATCGTTCTGGTTCTTGCAGTACTGGCTACCCGCGGCACCCAGGCTGGAGGTGATCACACCGACGTTGAGGTCCTTGACCGGCGCATGGACGCGCTCACTCCCCCCCGGACAAGCAGCATCCGGAGTACCCGGATTCGAACGGGCGCCATCCGGGGCGACGCAGTCGGGGTTGCGCAAGCGACTGATCAGATCCGCCACACCATCCGCGAGGCGGTCGTGGTTCGCCCCCGTGGCGGCGGAGTTGTCGACCACCAACAGCAGATCGAGCTGCGAGCTGTATCCGAGCGGCTCGCCCCCGGAGCCGCCATTTCCTCCGTTGCTGGTGCCGCCGGTGCCGCTGCCGCCCTGCCCGCTGCCGCCCTGCCCGCTGCCCGCGGTGCCGCCATTGCCCTCCGATCCACCCGTACTCGAGCCGCCACAGCCAGGGACCAGGAACAGTGCGCTCAGCGCACAAACAAACAAACCGAGATTTTTCAGCATGGATTCACCCAATACGCAGCGTGAGAGCAGCGCTCCAGGAAGGAGCGCAGGGGGTAGCAGGTGAGTCGCCGCACTCCGCCAAGCTGAGCGCTCCTCAGTCCAAAAACGCGAGCACTGCAGAGCCAGTACGTGGATTGGTGGGGGGGAGACGAGGCGTCGCCGCTCTATTCCCCTTCGAGCGGGACCGGCTTGAGCTTGGGGCTGCCCTTGAGGGTGTCAATCTTGCCCTTGAGGTAGTCCATGATGGCGATGCCGTTCCGGGGATATTCCTCGGGGAAATTATCAGTGCCGGGTTGCTCCAGCAGCACCACGGGCCACCCGGCGGACGCTGCGAGGCGCTGGTAGCGGTGGGAGCGCTTGCTGCTCTCGGAGTCCGTCCCGGTGATCAGCACCAGCCGCGGCTTGCCCTTGGTCTCCAGCTTCTCCTTCCCTTCGAGGGCCTCCGGCAGGCCACCGGGAGAGATCGCGAACACGCCTGCGTAAGCCTCGGAGTGCGCCGCAGCCACCCCGAGCGCGTGGTTCGCGCCTTGACCGAAGCCGACCAGGTTCACCCGCTTTGGATCGATCAGGTCAGCCACCAACTCCGACTTGATTGCCGCCTGGATTTGATCATGAGTCGGCGCGACGGTGCCCACGTGCCAGACGAAGCGGCCCTTGTCCAGGGGCATCGAGCCGGGCAGCGCGATCGCGACGAAGCCGTGGCTCGCCCAATCCTTGGCGAAGTCGACCCAGTTGGTGTTGCTCGAACCGTAGGCGTGCAGGACGACGATGGCGGGGAAGCCGTCCTTCGGCTTGCGGCCCTTCGGCTTGAAGGCGAGGGGCGTCCCCGCCGGCGGCGGGTTCTTGTTGTAGCGATCGCGAACTCCGGCGAGCACCTTCTCGTAGCGCGTGGAAAAAGCCGCGCCCCCCGGCTTGTACACGTAGCGCATCGTCGGATAGTCGCGGAAACCGAGCTTGTACGCATCCTCGAGGGCGTTCAGCGAGCTGTCGGTCAGGTCGAGGAAGCTGAGGTTCACGTAGTGCTCGAAGGCGAGCTCGGCATCGTTCGGCGACGCGACGACCAGGCGCTGGAGGATGGGCTCGGCTTCCTGGTACCTGCCCGCGTCGCTCAGCTCGTTCGCCTTGATCAGATCTTCCGATTTGGGCTCTGGCTCAACCAACACCTTGTCCTTGGTGTACAGCTCGAGCGGCCGTGGCCTGGGCACGCGCGCCGCCCATGCGCGCCCGTGAGGCTTGAACTTGCACGCCTCGACCGCCGGCGCGACCAGGGTCGCTGCGGCGTCCGTATCCTCAGCCGCGAGGTCGTCGTACTTCTTGCCCTTCATGTGGACATCGGCGATGCACCCGCAGATGCGCTCCCGCTCACCTGAAGGAAAGCCGGAGTCCGAGTCGCCTTCGGCGCAGCCCTTCACGAAGTTCGCCCGATAGGCGTCCAGCATCTTCTGTTCCTTCTGCTCCTCGAACTTCTTACAAGCGAGGAGCGAAGCCAGAACGAGCCCCAAGAAAGCGAGTCGCCGATTCACCCCCCGAGTATAACCGAGAGCGGCGAGCCTTCGGTCACTTCGTGGCTTCCTCGCGGTCGGGGCCCGCTGGGCTGGGCGTGGTTGGCTGCCGACTAGCGCTCGGATGTACCGCATGCGGGCCACTCTGGCGCACACCCGCCACCAGGAGTGCGAGCCGCTCACGGCCGGGCGCGTGCCACCGACTCACAGCGTGCGCGTTGAGCTACACCGCACCTCACCCCGAGCCCGGTGAAATCAGGAGATACAGCCAACGACGGTTGGCCCATGACTTGCTGCAGTACCGGCCATGGGTTGGCTACGAGTGGCTGCGTTTGCATGGATCGCGCTGGGAGTCCATATCTTGGCAACGGGTTGCTACGGGTCGAGTGAGGAGACCGAGTCGGGCTGCGAGAAGACTCAGTCCACGATTGGCGTCGATGAGCTCCCCGAGCTGGAAGCGCCCGGTGTTGCTGAACTGATCGGATCCCTGGGGGAACACAGGTGCGCCTGGCGCTGGGAGGATCCAGCGCCGGTAGGAACGATGACGCCGCAGGCTGGCGAGAGCAGTGCGGATGTAGCGCTGAGGCTTCACCCGGGCACAGCAACGGTGACCACGGCTCAACCCATCGGCGCTGCAGAGCTGCCCGGCTGCACTTCGCATGTCGAAGTCGAGATCGAAGTGCAGATCAGGACCGATGACGGAGCCATCGACCACGCGTTCGCCTGGCACGGACACATCGTCCCCAATGGCTACCACCTCGCGCTCATCGACATCACTGAAGTCAGCCTACCCGGGTTCGACTTCAGCTGGGAGCCAGGCTGGACTGAGCACGCACTTCAACTGGTGTTCTTCTACTCGAGCGATGGTTCGCTGAGTGGCGGCTTGATCAGCTACGGTCGGTCGCCACGGGGAGAGTGGGTGAATACGACCCCCGCGACGTGGACGTGCCCCGCAGCCAGCGCGAGCTAGCGCGGCTCCGCCAACTTCAGCATCGCGTAAGACCACGGGTGGAAGAACACGCGACGGAGCTTGGCGCTCGGCGCGTAGGGGTCCGGCATCAGTGCCTCGAGGTCCTGGCACTTGAGGTCGGCGCTGCCGATCTCCTGCAGCCACCCCTGAACCTGCTTCAGCCCGGCCATGTCCTTGGCGCGAAGCAACAGCGCGTAGCCGCTCTTGAGGTGCGCGCGATAGGCGACGAGCTGCGCGGCCTCCTCGGGGTGCTGCTTAAGCACCTTGCGCACCTCGTGATAATATTCGTAGGGCGTGTGGGAGTTGCTCCGGATCTCGATCAGCGGCGCCTTGCACTCAGCTGTGTACTCCGCTGGATCCTCGTGGAAATCACCTGGAGGCGACGCAGCGCTCAGCTCCTGCTGCACCGGTCGAGCCGCCTTGCGGCGCTCGAGCGGGGCCAGCTTGAACTCTTCGGGGTGCACGGGCTTGCTCAGCTTGAGGCCCCCGATCAACCACGCCGTAGCGCCGAGGCGCGCCACCGCGCGCGCGTGCTTCTCCTCGACCTCGAGCTTGCGGATTTGCTCGTCGGGAGTCACCAGGTAGGAGAACTCCGTGATCACCACCGTGTTGCCGTTGGCGAGCCGCGTGACATCGGGGTTCTCACCCCAGGGGGCATAGCGCTTCTGCCACTTGCCCTTGCGATACGTGAACAGCATGTGCGCCGGCACCACCATGGGCGGCGCTCCACCCCCGTAGACGAAGCTGCGAGTCGGATCGTCAGGCGACGGCACGGACAGCAGCAGCTCATCGTATTTGCGCGGAGGCAGCGGGCGCTGCGGATCGTAAGCCTCCTCGCTCCGCACCCAGAATTTTCCGGCGAACTTGATGTGCGGCAGCGTGCCGTCCCCGGTGCGTGAGTCGGTGCCCGCCCAGGCCCACAGGTGCAGCGGATACGCGCCACCGTAGCTCAGCTCCGGCACCAGATCGTTCTTCGTCAGCGTGGTGTCGAACTCACTCCAGATCTTCTTCGGCCACAACTCGGGGCGCTCCTGCGCCGTGCCGTCCTCGATCAGCCACACCTTCTGATTGGGTTTCGCGGGGTAGGTGCACGGCAGGCCACACGCCAGCACAGCTTTTCCTACTGGAAAAAATCGCGCGTTGACTTCGCGGTAGAGCACGAAGTCCTTGCCCGCGCTCGGGTCGGCGCTCGGCGCTGGCGGTACGCTCTCCGCGGGCGCCGCCGAGGCTCGGCTCACCGCACTGCCCGCCGAAGGCACCGGCTCCGCTGAGGCGCTCAGCGCAGGCGCCGCTTGCTCCGGCGCGCTCGTCTTCGAGCAGCCCATGAGCAGTAGCAATGTCAGCCAAGTCGCGCGTCGCACCCTCACCCCCGAACCCCCGGGATAACGCTCGCACCGGCTGACCACAATCCCACGACCGAGCTGAGGAGGCTGATCGAGATCCCGCTGGCTCGGTTGGGGGTGAGACGCACCGGGTGTTCGCTCCAGACCAGTGGACGTGGCGTTCGGGCGTGTTCGAGACGGGAAGCCTCGCGCACGGGCGCGAGCAACGTCACAACTAGCGAGGATTCGTGCATTTGCCGCGTGGCACGAGCGTTGCTCTAGACCTGGTTCCAGTCGACGCGAAGGCGCCGAGTGACGGCACCATCGCCCACAACGGAAAGGTTCCCCCCCAATGCTACGCTGGACCATCGCGTTCTTCGTCATCGCGCTCATCGCTGCCTTTTTTGGCTTTGCTGGCATCGCCGGCGCCGCGGCAGGCATCGCCAAGATCCTGTTCTTTGGGTTCTTGATCCTCGCCGTTGCAAGCTTGGTCTTTGGACGCGTTCGTACCTAGAGGTCGTTGATCGGCAGGGTGTGCTTCAACACCCTGCTCTGCGACGCCTTGAGCCTCTCACGCGGCGATGTGCGACGCTGCACCCGAGCCGCGCAACCTCGCACCTCGCCAGGGGTCCTGCGCCGCTCCCAGCTTCCCCTATGCAGCTCTTCTCGTGTGTGTGCGAATCGGTCGTGTTCTTCGAAAATACGGAGTGCATCGACTGCAGGCGCACGCTCGGCTTCGACCCGTTCGAGCTACGAATGCTCGGCCTCGACTCCGTTTCGCCGGCAGAGCTGTCTTCACCACACTCCGGGAAGCGCTACGCCAAGTGCGCGAACTGGGTGGACTACGACGCCTGCAACTGGCTAGTTCCCCAGGGTAACAACTCGCGCTATTGCGAAGCCTGTCGGCTCAACGAAATCGTCCCAGACCTCCAGAACAGCGAGCACCTCGAGCTCTGGAAGCGCATGGAAGCCGCCAAGCGACGGCTGCTGTACACGCTGCTGTCCTTGGGCCTGAGGGTGACTGCAAAGACCGACGACCCGAACGGGCTTGCGTTTAGGTTCCTGGCGGATTCACGACTCGGTCGCCAGCCCGAAGGTAAGTCAGTGACCACCGGCCACGCCCGGGGGGTGATCACCATCAACCTGGCCGAAGCCGACGACATCGAACGCGCCCAAGCCCAGGAGCGGCTCGGCGAGGCCTATCGCACGTTGCTAGGCCACTTTCGTCACGAGAGTGGGCACTACTACTGGGACCAGCTGGTGCGCAACTCTCCCCGCCTCGAGCAAGTACGGGAGGTGTTCGGAGACGAGCGAGCGGACTACAAGCTGGCGTTGCAACAGAACTATGCGACCGGCCCGGCGGAGGGCTACGAGGAGCGCTACGTGAGCGCGTACGCCGCGAGCCACCCGTGGGAAGACTGGGCCGAGACCTGGGCCCACTACCTGCACCTGATCGACAGCCTGGAGACGGCCCACTCCTTCGGCATCAAGACCCACGTTCACGCACGGAAACTCGTCGAGCCCGAGCCAGGCGTGCTCTCGAGCGATGCTCAGGGGTTCGCCGGCGTGCTCCAGTCGTGGATCTGGCTGTCCCTCGCGATGAACTCCCTGAACCGCAGCATGGGCATGCGGGACAGCTACCCGTTCGTGCTCAGCGCGGCTGTGATCCGCAAGCTCGAGCTGGTCCACCAGGTGGTCACGACCGCGAGTCAAAACCAGGGACAAACGTGGCGCTAGCGCTGTTATCGTTGGCTCATGTCGGACGCAGAGCACGATCGCGAGGCTGAGTCGACGAAGCGCGACGCGGGCCTACTTCACGGCGAACCACCCGAGGAGACGCAGGCGCCGAAGGTCGGCGTCGATCGTCGCCCACAGAAGGCCGCGGGGCTCCCCGCCATCTTTCAGACCATGAAGTTCGGTCTGCGAGAGATGGGCTTCGATCGGTCCCTGCGCTCGTTCCTCAGGGTGAACCAGGAAGATGGTTTCGACTGCCAGAGCTGCGCGTGGCCGAGCCCAGACTCGGGGCGCAAGGTCGCCGAGTTCTGTGAGAACGGCGCAAAGGCGATCGCTGACGAGCTCACGCGGAGCACCGTGGGTCCGGAGTTCTTCGCGCAGCACTCCATCGAGAGCCTGATCGCCCGCTCCGACTACTGGCTCAACGCGCAGGGGCGCCTCACTCACCCCCTGATCAAGCGGCGAGGCGCGACTCATTTCGAGCCCATCTCCTGGCAGGCGGCGATCGAGAAGCTGGGGCAACGGCTGAGGTCCCTCGAGAGCCCGGACGAAGCGATCTTCTACACCTCGGGCAAGACAGTGAATGAAGCGGCGTTCCTGTTTCAGCTCCTGGCGCGACAGCTCGGCACGAACAACCTGCCCGACTGCTCGAACATGTGCCACGAAGCCAGCGGAACCGCGCTCACGGAAACGATTGGGATCGGCAAGGGCACCGTCACCCTCGAAGACTTCGACTCCTGCGACACGATCCTGATCATCGGCAACAATCCGGGCACCAACCACCCGCGCATGCTCACGACGCTGGAAGCGGCGAAGCAGCGCGGCGCGACCATCATCTCCATCAACCCCATGCCGGAGACGGGCCTGATGCGCGTCATCAACCCGAATCCGCAAGACTACGCCAACCCGCTGAAGCTGCCGCTGGCCTTGCTCGGCAAGGGCACGCCGCTCACCGATGTCTACGTGCCGGTGCGGGTCAACGGGGACGCCGCGCTGCTCCAGGGGGTGATGAAGCGGCTGCTGGAGCTCGACGCAGCGGAACCGGGCAGCGTGCTCGATCGCGAGTTCATCGAACGGCACACCAGCGGCTGGGAGGCGTTCGCGGCGGGCCTCGAACAGACGACGTGGCGGGAAATCACCGAGGGCAGCGGCGTCGAGCGCGAGCTGATCGACCAGGTGGCGGAGCTGATCGGGCGCGGCAAGCGCATGATCATCCTGTGGTG
>JAUILJ010000261.1 GCA_030433055.1 Polyangia bacterium | reverse complement strand
TCCGCGCCAGGACTACATCAAGCGCGTGATCGCGCTCCCCGGCGACACCCTCGCAGTGCAGGACGGTCACCCCATCCTCAACGGCTGGAAGGTGCCTCACTGCAAGGTCGGTCACTACGACTACCTGGAGGGAGACGACCCACGTCAGGGCGACCTCTTCGTGGAGTTCCTCGGGGATATGAGCTACCTGACGCTGTTCCAAGATGGCGAGCGTGACCAGTTCGAGGGTCCGTACAAGGTCAAGGACGGGGAGGTCTGGGTGCTCGGCGACAACCGCAACAACTCCCAGGATTCCCGTGCTTGGAACGGCGGTCGCGGTGGCGGCGTGCCGTTCGACAACATCAAGGGCCGAGCGATGTTCGTGTGGCTCTCCAGCGGAGAGCTCACGCTGGACCGCGTGGGGCTCAACGTGATGGGCAAACCCACGCTGCCAAAGCACGACAAGGCGGAGCTTCACGCCGGCGTGGATCGCTGCCTCAAGCAGCGGCCCCCGGTCTCCGAAACGACGCCACCGCCGCCCAAGGACTGAGTCCGAGCCCGCCTCGGGTTGGCCCACGTATCGGGGCGAGACACCACCCTCTTGAACCAAGGTTCGGGGTGACGGGTCGGGGCTGAGACGCTAGTTGCCGCGCCGGGCGCTCTCACGTTTCCACGCCGCTTTGTGATGGTTTCCGCTCGGCCCCTGGCGCGGGCTGCGAACGGCCGTTCAGCCGTGGGATCAAAAGCCGAGTTCGGACGTATTGGGCTGTGGGCGCCCTCGTGGCTTTCGTGTAGGGTCCGCCCCGAGGAGGAACTTACGGATGGTCATCAACCCCGCACGTGCATCCACCGCCATTGCAGCGGCCGGCCTAATCTTCGCCCTGCTAGCTTGCAAGAAGGAGGAGGAAGCGCCCCCCGCAGCGTCTGCGACGGCCTCAGCCGAACCGGAAGCCCCCAAAGAGGAGCCGAAGGCAGAGGAAAAGAAGGACGACGAAGTCGAACGCTACGGCGACAAGGAGACCACGATGAGCGGCACCGTTCGCGTGTTGCTCAACAACCTCCGCGTCTACAAGAAGGCGGACACCACGACTGACTTCGTCGCGACGCTCAACCGCGGCACGCTCGTCAACCTGAAGGCCAGCTACGGCAACTACCTCCTGATCGAGTATCCCTCGGGGTACAAGCAGCTCAGCCCAGGTTGGGTACAAGCGCGCGTCAACAGCCCACAGCTGAAGACCGAGACCGACGTGAAGCCCGAGGACGTCGAGAAGCAAGACGCAGGTGTGGTCGTCAACCCGTCGGCAACCGCTTCCGCCTCGGCGGCCCCGAGCGCGTCGGCGAGCGCCTCTGCCGCGCCTTCGGCCTCTGCCTCCGCGGAGCCATCGGCCACCGCATCAGCCGCGCCTTCGACGTCGTCGAACCCGTTGCTGCGGCGCCTGCCGAAGCTGCGGATTCCGACGGCAGCTCCGTCGAAGTGAGCCGCGCGCCGGCCCACGCGTAACTGGACGCCGCCCGACTCCGGGCGGCGTCTGTGTTTTGTCTGGAACCGGTAGGGCCAGGGCAACGCTGGAGCGGCGCTGACCAGCGACGCCTGCACAACACTGCTGACGCGCTGCGACGCCAGCTGCAAAGTGTGACCTCCGAAGGGTGGCGGCTTGCTCCGCCCACTCCCAGGGTCGTAGAAGTCGCGCATGGCCGAGAGCATGCGTGCGCTGGTTTACGATCGAGCGAAAGACCCGTGGGACTCCTCGAAGGGACTCCGAGTCGAGGAAGTACCCCGGGTGACGCTCGACGAGCGGAGCGACTACCACGATCGCAACCGCGTACTGATCAAGCCGCGCTACGTCGGCTTCTGCGGATCTGATCGGGGGATCTGGTTCCGCAAGGCATTCAAAGACATGATCTGCGGCTCGCTGGACAACGAAACCAAGGCGCTGCGCCACGCCAAGGACCAGCGCGTGATCGGCCATGAGCTGTTCGGCGAGGTGGTGGCGGTAGGGAGCGAAGCACGCCGTAGCTTCGGGCTCGAAGTCGGTGACCTGGTCAGCGCTGAGAGCCACATCTTCTGCGGCGTGTGCCATCAGTGTCGCAGCGGGGACCACTACGTGTGTGCCGACGATCTGATCATCGGGATCAGCTATGATGGCGCGTTCGCCGACTACGTGAAGTTGCCGGCCAAGGTGATCTGGCGCAACAACATGGACCGCATGCGTCCCGAGGTCGCGGCGGTCCAGGAGCCGTTCGGCAACGCGGTCCACGCGTGCACCAAGGTGAATCTGCGGGGGAAGCGCGTCGCCATCGTCGGTTGCGGCACCATCGGCCTGTTCGCCGTGGCGATCGCCCGCGCGATGGGCGCGACGTACATCGTGGGCGTGGAGCCCGTGAAACACCACGCGGAAATGGCGCGGAAGCTGGGCGCAGACGTCGTGCTGGAGCCAGGCGCGGGCGCCGAAGACTATGCCCACGACCCGGGCTTGTGCGCGGAAGTACGCCGGCTCACCGACGGCGTGGGCGTCGACGTGGCGCTCGAGATGAGTGGGATGAACTCCTCGGTGAACAACGCCATCCACCTCGTGCGCCGCGGCGGTGACGTGATCTTGTTCGGGTTGAAGAGTGGCGACGCCATCATCGAGAGCTTCGATCGAGTGATCGTCGACGGCATCAACATGCACAGCGTGATCGGCCGCCGCATCTGGGAGACCTGGCACATCACTCGCCACCTGCTGGAGGCCCGCGATCCGAACATCCACGATCTGGTCTGGGAAGTGATCCTCAACGGCGGCGAGGGGCCCATCGTGCCGTTCGACGAGTTCAGCCCGGAGCGCTTCGAGGAAGCCATCAGCAGCTACCCCAAGGTGGTGCTCAAGTTCTAGCACCCTCGGGGGAAGCGCGGCGTTTCAGTCAAGCGCGCAGACAGGACACTAGGGAGGCGCAATGTACGAACAAGCCAAGGCCATCTTCCAGACGGAGCTCGACGCCATCGACGCCGCGGGGCTAACGAAGCACGAGCGAATCATTACCTCGCGGCAAGGAGGCAGGATCCGCGCTGGCGACTCCGAGGTCTTGAACTTCTGTGCCAACAACTACCTTGGCCTCTCCTCCCACCCTGAAGTGATGGCCGCCGCCAAGCAGAGCCTGGAGAGCCACGGCTTCGGGCTATCGAGCGTACGCTTCATTTGCGGCACTCAGGACCTGCACAAGCGGCTCGAGGCGAAGCTGAGCGGCTTCTTCGAGACGGAGGACACCATCCTCTACTCGTCGTGTTTCGACGCGAACGGCGGCCTGTTCGAGACGCTCCTCGGCACGGACGACGCGGTCATCAGTGACGCGCTGAACCACGCGTCGATCATCGACGGCATCCGCCTGTGCAAAGCGGAGCGCCATCGCTACGCCAACGGCGACATGCAGGAACTCGAGCGTTGCCTCAAGGAGACGCAGAGCAAGCGGCTCAGACTGATCGCAACCGACGGCGTCTTCAGCATGGATGGCTACCTCGCCAAGCTGGACCAAATCTGCGATCTGGCCGAGCGCTACTCGGCGCTGGTCATGGTCGATGACTCCCACGCGACCGGCTTCGTGGGTCCCCGAGGTCGGGGCACACCGGATCACCACGGCGTGATGAAGCGCGTCGATGTGATGACCAGCACGCTGGGCAAGGCGCTCGGCGGGGCGAGCGGCGGTTTCACGACAGGGCGCAAGGAGATCATCTCACTGTTGCGCCAGAGGTCCCGGCCGTATCTCTTCTCGAATACCCTCGCGCCCGCGATCGCGGGCGCCAGCATCGCAGTGATCGATCTCCTGGAGAGATCGGACGAACTGCGCCTCCAGCTCCAGGCCAACGCAAAGCATTTCCGCGACGGAATGGAGCGAGCTGGATTCGAACTCAAGGCAGGTCAACACCCAATCGTTCCCGTGATGGTTCACGACGCGAAACTCGCGGCCAGCATGGCGGACAAGCTGCTCGCTCGCGGGATCTACGTGATTGGCTTCTCGTACCCGGTAGTGCCCAAGGGCCAGGCTCGGATCCGAGTCCAGCTGTCCGCGGTGCACACTTCCGAGCAGATCGACCAGGCGGTCGAAGCCTTCACAGCCGTAGGAAGAGAAGTCGGGCTGCTCAAGTAGCGTTCGAGGCGCGACTCCCTGTCGCTTCTGGCGCACACGCCCCGCGGGTGCTCGCTGAAGGTGCCAGGGTCGCCGCCGGAGGCGTCGTCAAGCGTTGCCACGTCGCGCTGCTCACACTAGCGTGCCCCCGATGCGCGCGTTCCGCTTGGCCGCTGTCTTGGCGCTCTCGGCGTCGAGTGTGTCCGTTTCTTCTCTGGCGAGCGCCCAGCAATCCAGCGGCAGAGCGGCGCCCGCGGCTCCCCACGCCGGTAGCGCGACGCCTCAGCCGCAGAAGGCGCCGACGAATACCAAAGAGGAGAAGCCGCCAAGCTACTCGCCGGATCCCGACGCCCCGATCGCCAGCGATGGCGAGCGGACGCCAGTCGACTACGACGGCCGCGATGAACCGACGACCGCAGGTGATGTGCTGCTCTGGATCCCGCGCATCTTGCTCTCCCCGCTGTACTTCGTGAGCGAGTACGTCATTCGACGCCCCCTCGGCGCCTTGGTGACCACTGCCGAACGAGACGACTGGGTCGAAGCCGTCACCGACTTCTTCACCTTCGGGCCCAACGGCAACATGGGCATCGTCCCCACGGGCCTATTCGACTTCGGGTTTCGTCCTAGCATCGGTGTCTATTACTTCTGGAACGACGCCGGCCACGAGAAGAACAAGGTCCGACTGCACGCAGCGTGGGGTGGTGAAGACTGGCGCAGCCTCAGAGTGACAGACCGCGTTGCGCTGGACGAGGACACCGACATCTCGCTCACCGGCACGTTGCTGCAGCGACCGGACTACGTCTTCTACGGTACAGGGCCGCGCTCACGCGGGCCCGACCCCCGCTACCGCAAGGATATGCTGGAGGCTCGGCTCGGCTTCTCGGGGTACCTCGCGTCGCGACCTCACCACGCGCCGCGTACGCTGTCCGAGCAACCCACCGACTCCATGCTGCAGGCCGCCGTTGGCGTTCGAGACGCGACGTTCGACCTCGGAACCCGCTGTTGCGACGACCCCTCGGTGCAGTCGCTGATCGACGACGGGCGTCTGAGCGTGCCGGCGGGCTCACGAGATGGATACACCATTGCCTTCGAGCAACTGGATCTCGACCTGGACACTCGACGGCGCCGCGAGAAGCTGTTTGAGGACGACGCCAGCGACTGGAGCCAGCCGAGCGGCAGCGGCGTTCGGTTCTCGGTGCGAGCCGAGCACGCCACGGGGCTTCGGCGGGCAGCTCCGAGCCTCGCGGAAACGACCAGCGAGCGCCACGCCTGGCTCAAGTATGGCGGCACCCTCGGGGGATTCTGGGACGTCACCGAGCAACAGCGGGTGCTGGGGCTCCAGCTGGTCGTCGATTTCGTGGATCCGCTGATCGACGGCAGTGAGATCCCATTCAACGAGCAGGTCAACCTGGGAGGCGACCGCCCGATGCGCGGCTTCCTGGAAGGGCGGCTCATTGACAGGAGCAGCGCGGTGCTGCGCTTCGACTACACCTGGCCCATCTGGGTGTGGCTCGACGGCGCCGTTCACTACGCAGTGGGCAACGTGTTCGGCGAGCACCTGGAGGGCTTCGAAGCGGGCCTGCTCCGGCAGTCCGCTGGTGTCGGGATCCGCGCCGTTGGCTCCAGAGACCATGTGTTCGAGATGCTTCTGGCCTTCGGCACCGAACCCTTCGACGAAGGCGCGGAGCCCGAGAGCCTGCGCTTCGTGTTTGGAGCAACCAGTGGATTCTAGGTCTTTAGCGCGCTCCGTCTGGCTTCGCGGCGCCTGCTTGGTGGTCGCGCTGACGACCAGCGCGTGCGCCGGTTCGGTTCAGAAATTTCCACTCAAGGACCCGGTGTGGCGCGACAAGGATCGCCACTCCTTCGATCAGGAGCCTGAGGAGTACTTCTCACCTTTCGCCTGGGACGGCGCAAACCAGCTGGTGTTTCGCCCCATCAGTCGTTTCCTCGCGGTCGATCCCTTGGGGGAAGCGACGAACGTCAACTCCGTCGACGAAGTCCCTGACTCGAGCTGGTTCCGCAACCGCATCGGACTGCCGTTTGCCAAGGGCGGCGCCCGGATGACGATGCAGGAATTCGAGAACGGCGCGTGCGTGACCGAGCCGCTGGATCCCGCCGGTCCCTGGACCGTGACCGGAGCGAAACCCAACGGCTTCAACCCAGGCTTCATCATCAAGGCCGCCAACGGCCTGCGCTATCTGGTCAAGTTCGACGGCACGACCCAAGGCGTACGCCCCACGGCCGCAGACGTGATCGGCTCCCGCATCTATCACGCGGCCGGCTTCTACACGCCGTGCAATCGCATCGTGTATTTCGATCGCAGCATCCTCCAGATTGATCCCGAGGCCACGGGTGAGGACGCCGACGGTGAGAAAGAGCCACTGACCCAGCGCCACCTGGACAAGGTGTTCAGCAAGGCGCAGGTCCTCCCCGACGGTCGCTTCCGTGCCGCCACGAGCCTGTTCATCGACGGCAAGCCGATTGGGCCGTGGACCTATGAAGGCACCCGGGACGATGACCCGAATGACGTGATCGACCACGAGATGCGGCGCGAGCTTCGCGGGGCCTACGTGCTCGCCGCCTGGACGAATCACTTCGACTCCAGAGAGCAGAACACCCTCGCAGGGTGGATCAAGGACCCGAAGCGCAAAGGCTTCGGCTACGTCAGGCACTACTACATCGACTTCGGCGACTGCTTCGGCAGCATCTGGGAGCCACCGCTCCTGGGGCGTCGGATCGGCAACGCCTACTACCTCGATGTCCCCTACGTGCTCGAAGACTTCATCACCTTGGGCCTGCAAGAGCGCCCCTGGGATACCGCGCGTTTCGGCAAGTCGGGTCCGGTGCTCGGGTATTACGACGTCGAGCATTTCTATCCGGATAAATATCGCCCCGGCTACCCGAACCCCGGCTTCGTCGCCATGACCGAGCGCGACGCCGCGTGGATGACGCGCATCCTCGCGCGCTTCACGGACGACCACGTGCGCGCGCTGGTAAGATCCGGTGACTTGCGTGACGCCACGCTTGAATCAGAGCTCACTCGCATCCTGATTGGCCGTCGTGACAAGCTCTTGCGACGCTACCTCGGCAAGCTGTCACCCCTCGCCAATCCCCGGGTCAGCGATGGCGAGCTCTGCGTCGACGACGTCGGTGTCAGCGCTCACGTCGCATCGAACAAGCGGCGTTACCAGGCGACCGCCTATGTCGGTGACGGCCTCGCCAGTCAGGCTCTCAAGGCCTCGCGGAAACAGACGAGCGTCTGCGCTCCGCTCCCGTCGGTCCCTGGCGCCAGCGACTCGGCGCCCGAGTACCTGATCGTCGACTTGAGCGCGGTGGACACGCACACGCTGTACCCGACGCGCGTGCACCTGTATCAGACGGGTCCGGCGGCCTACCGCGTCGTTGGCCTCGAACGACCCGAGAGCCACTCACCTCCCGGGTGAGACGTCGCTGCCTACATCGGCGCCCTGCAGAACGCGCCGCAAGGTGTTGACACGTCGCACCTATTCCACCAGGTATTTCGTCGCGAGGCGTCCTCACCTGAAAGCGGCGCCCAAGCCGCTTGGGACACCTCGCACGCCTGAGATGAACGAACCGGCCAGAGGCCGCCAGATCGTCAATGGAGCCCCTCCAGACTTGCACCAAGCCCCTCAATAGAGGACACCTAAACCTGGGCATTGTCTCTGTTCGCGCCACACGACCCGTCGGCGCGGCCTGCCACACCCCCGCGGGCCAGAGCAGCCAGTCGAATCAGCCATGACCCAGTCGTCTCCCCTCGCAGATCTAGACCTGCCGCAGACCGAGCCGCGGGAAGACACCGCTGTTCAGCGCATCCCCCTGCGCGAAAAGAAGTTCGCACGGACCAAGCTGACGCTGATGCGCGCTGCGGTGAGCCGACTTCGGGAGAAGCCGTTTTCCGAGATCACGGTCAAGGAGCTGTCGGAGGAGGCCCAGGTTAGCGAGGCCACCTTCTTCAACTACTTCCCGAAGAAGGAAGACGTGCTGCGCTACTTCATCCAGATCTGGACCGTGGAGGTCACCTGGGAAGCGCGTCAGGCAGCGGGCGGCGAGGACGGCCTGCGCTTCATCGAGGAGTTGTTCGACATCATGGGCCGGGAGCTCGAGGAATGCCCCCGCATCATGATGGAGGTCATCGGCTTCATGAGCGTCGAACGTGGAGACGGTGGCTGTCCGTTCAGCGCTGAGCTCTCACTCGCCGAACGGCTCCAGGCCTTCCCGGAGATGGAATGCGCGATGAACGTGCCGTGTCGCAAGCTGGATCAGGTCCTGGGCCAGCCCATTCAGGCTGCGATGAGCCGAGGTGAGCTGCCCACGGGCACCAACATCGAGACCACCGTGATCGCGCTCCTGAGCCTGTTTTTTGGCATCCCGCTGTTGCTCAAGGACTCGCCAGCGCTGATTCGGGAGACCTACCGTCGCCAGCTACGCCTCGTCTGGGCCGGTGTACGGAACACCTCGGACAACTAGTCTCGAGCGCGTTCTCTCCCCCAATCCAGCAAGAAAACGCAGCTCACCCAGGATTTGGGGGTGAACCGGCGCGCCTCACCAGACGGGCCTACCGGCGTTACCGCACGGCAGCGGGCCGCTAGGCTGCCGGGGAAATCGACGGCTTGGGGATGCGATGCACCCCGCTGCTGGACGAAGGCTGCACGCGTTCCACCGATTGCGGGGCCGGCTCAGCCTCCACGACGCTGCATGCCTCCTCGGCCTCGGTTTTCAGCAGCCCCGCCAGCAGTATGCCGAGGGCTTTGGTGGGATCGTCCGGCATGTGCGCTCCGTTATGTCCGGTTTACGGCAGCGGTGTGAACCATCTTCCCGTGACACGAGAAACCATGGGGTTCGCTCACCTCTACGCCCCTACGGCCGCACCCTTCAGCCGCGAAAG
>JAUILJ010000260.1 GCA_030433055.1 Polyangia bacterium | reverse complement strand
CATCACATTGCAGGCCATCCTGGAGCTTGCAGCTCGCGGGCCCGGCGCCCCCCGAGTCCCAGCAGAACGTGCCATTCTGCACGTCACAGCTATAGGTGCAGGGGTCGCCAGCCTTGCCCCACAGAGACGCGGCGCACGTCCCGTTGTCGCACCAGACGAACGCGCCATCGCTCCCCTTGCACTCTGAAGCGATGGTGCACTCCTGGCCTGGGCCGAGCGCTCCGGAGAACACTCCCTTGCACTCAGGCACGTCGGCGCCCAGGGAGCACGCATCAGCGGCTTGCATGGCCGCGATGCAGCGCCCCGCCGCAAGCTCGTCGTACCGCTCGCCTGGATAGTCCGTGCGATCGGGGAAGAACTCCTCCGCATGCCGAAGGCAGTGCTCCTGAGTGTACGGTTCGCCGTTCGACGCGCAGCAGGACTCGACGTTCCCGCAAAATGCCGCCCGGAAACTCTCCTCGAACTCGTCCCGAGGGACGGGTTCGGTCTCTCCCCCGCCGGTCCCGCCGGACGTCGTTCCACCCGTGGAGGTGCCACCAGCACCTGTGCCCCCCACACCTCCACCGCCGCCATTCTCTCCGGAGGGTGATCCGTCCGACGCCTCACTGCAGGCAACTAGCGCACCCAAACCAACGACCAAGACGGGCAGCAGCCCACGGAGCATAGACATGGCAGCTCCTACGGGCCGTGTCCGCCGCTATTTCCCTGAGCATCGCTCGCCAAGCGGAGCGCGCGCCGTCAGCTCCGCAACGCACACACCCCGCGTATCGAAGCGAGTATTCATTCAGCAAAGCGTCGCCGCACCCACTGGAACGCGAGCCTCAGCCCTCGTCGCCGTCGGCGCGGCGCTTGCTCTGCTCCTTGCAGATCTCTTTCTGGCGCTTGGGGCAGCTAATTCTCACATGAAAATGATCGTCGTGGGCGCTGGAGTTCGCGGGCTGCTTGAGCAGCACGGCCGCCTTGCTGACGTAGCTCTTGTAGCGCTTGTCATGGCGAGCGAAGTCGAGCAGGCGCTTTCGCAACGGAGTGGAGACGAACACGTGGCTCAGACCGGCGCGGGTGTCATCGACCCACGACTTGACCAGCAGCCAGTTGCGGTAGGTGTCGAACTCCAACCCGCTACCGTCCTTCGCTTTGCCATTGCCGTCGAACGCCACCATGCGCTTGGCGTCGATGGGCCTGCCCTTGGAGTCGAGCTGGTAGAACGCGATGTCGGCGTCGCGGCCGCTCTGGTGGCTGGCGTGGCCCGACAGGTGGCCACCATTCTTTGCGGAAATATCTCCGACCAGCAGACGTGAGCCGTGGGCGTAGCGACCGATCTGCTTTGCGGTCCGCTTGAGCATCAGGATCAGCGCGGGGTGACCGTAGGCGTGCTTCGAGCTGCGGACCCGGACGTATTTGCTCGACTTCAGGCGCTTGGCGCGCAGCTGGAAGCCGTCGTTCGGGTGGCCGACGGTCAGCGACATCAACGAGTAGGGTGACTTACGGAACTTCGGCGGCAGCTTCTTCTCCAGCTCCTCGCGCTTGCCCGCGAGCGCAGGCAAGCTCACCGCGAGCAAAGCAAAGACGCTCAGCAGCACCAGCAGGCTGGAACGCCGCACCTCACCCCCAACCCTGAATCCCAGAACATTGCGCCTAGCGAAGCGCTCCTGATTTTCCGCAGAACGTTTGATCTCGAACCTCCTCAACCGCGATTCATGGGCGCGCTCGCGCTGCGCCGAGCTGGACGCCCCCGCACTAGCAGTCCTCATTGGACGTGCAAACGCCCGAGCCATTCTGCAAAAGTCCCAAGGTTTTTGCGCGGTTGATCTAGCATGCGCGCGATGTCGACCGACCCCGGGGAGGCGCAGGCAGAGCCGCTCGGCTACCCGTGGTTGCGTTTGCTCTTGGGTCCGCTCTCGGCGGCCTTGGCGTACTTTTTGGCGCGTTACGCTGGACTGGCGAATCCAGCAGCGTTCACGGCTGGAGTCACCGCGTGGTGCGCGCTGTGGTGGGTGACCGAGCCTGTTCCGATCCCGGTGACCAGCCTGTTGCCCTTCGCGCTGTTCCCGCTCACCGGGGTGCTCAGCCACGCGGAGGTCGCCAAGTCCTACGGTCACACGCTGATCTTGTTGTTGCTCGGCGGCTTCGTGCTCTCCACGGCGATGGAGAAGAGCGGCGCTCATCGTCGCGTGGCCCTCGGCATGGTGCGCCTGGTCGGCGGTCGAGGGCGCCGCCTGGTGCTGGGCTTCATGCTGGCCACGGGCCTGACCAGCATGTGGATCTCGAACACCGCCACCACGTTGATGATGTTGCCCGTCGCCCTCGCGGTGATCGAGCGCGACGCGAGCGAGCGCCTGGCCGCGCCTCTGCTGCTCGGGATCGGCTACTCGTCGAGTATCGGTGGGCTCGGCACGCCGGTGGGCACTCCGCCCAACGTGATCTTCATGGGCGTGTACAAGGAGATCACGGGCGCCGAGGTGAGCTTCGTCGACTGGATGAAGATCGGCGTGCCGGTCACGCTCCTGCTCATCCCCGTCGCCTGGTACCTACTCACGCGCAAGCTGGGCGATACCGGCAGCGTCACGATTGAAAGGCTGGGCCCCTGGCGCAAACCGGAGACCCGCGTGCTGATCGTCTTCGCCATCACCGCCGCGCTGTGGATCACCCGCACCGAACCCGGCGGCGGCTGGGCTGGCTTGATCGGCCAGAAGGGGATCGGCGACGCGACCATCGCGCTCTTCATGTGCGTCGTGATGTTCGTGTTCCCCGATGGCGAAGGCGGGCAGCTGCTCGATTGGCCCACCGCCAACAAGATTCCGTGGGGATTACTCATCCTGTTCGGAGGCGGCATCGCCATCGCGGGCGCCTTCGAGAAGTCAGGGCTCAGCCAGGCGCTGGGCGGAGCGCTGAGTGGCCTCGCGGGCGCGCCGCTGATCTTGACGATCGCAGGCTTGTGCCTCGCGGTGACCTTCCTCACCGAGGTGACCAGCAACACCGCCACGGCCACGTTGCTGATGCCCGTGCTCGGCGCTGCGGCCGTCGCCGCCAAGATCGAACCCAAGCTGCTGATGATCCCGGCCGCGCTCAGCGCGAGCTGCGCCTTCATGTTGCCGGTGGCCACGGCGCCCAACGCGATTGTGTTCGGCACCGGTCAGGTCAAGGCCGCGCGCATGGCGAAAGAGGGCTTCGGCCTGAATCTGGCAGGCGTCGTCGTCGTCACCCTGTGCTGCTACGTGTTGCTGCGTTGACTGCTCGCTGAGCTTGCGCCGAGCGCTCGCCTCAAAGCAGACTCTCGGGCCTCGATGATCGTCGTCTTTGGAGCCACCGGTTTTACGGGGCGCTTGTGCGTCCAGGCGCTGCGGGATCTCGGCGTCACGGACGTCGTGCTCGGGGGTCGCAGTCGCTCGAGCTTGCTGGCGCTCAGCGCGGAAACGGGCTTCAGGCATCGCGTCGCCGACGCTACCGACAGCCAGAGCCTGCGAGAGCTGGTGCGGGGCGCCCAGGTGGTCATCAGCTGCGCCGGCCCCTTCGCGCGCTTTGGTGAGCCCGTGGTGAGCGCGGCCCTGCACGCTCGAGCGCACTTCTTGGACACCACCGGCGAGCAGGCCTACATGATGCGCGTGGTCGAGCGCTACCACGGCGTCGCGGTGCTGGCGAAGGTGGCGGTGGTCAACGCCCACGCCTTCGAGTTCGCTCTGGGCAGCTGCGCGGCGTCACTCCTCGCGGAAATGCACCCGGAGCTCGATACGCTCCACGTCTTCAATCGAGTTGCGGGGGTGAGGAACATCGCAGCTAGCCGCGGCACACTCAAGAGCGGGCTAGGTGCCCTGGCTGCGCCGGGGTACGAGCGCAAAGGTGGGGTGCTGGTGCCGCGCGGCGTCTCTCCCCTGCCCCGCAAGGTGCGCTTCCCGGACGACGGCAGCGTCGAGTACGCCGTCCCATTTCCTGGCGGCGAAGCCATTCACCTGGCCAAGCAGCACCCGCAGCTGAAGCACGTGAGCACCAACCTGGTGGTGCCGCGCGCCCTGGCCGCGCCGCTGATGGCCGCCTGGTCACTCAAGAGCGTGTACAAGCGAGCCTACGACCGCGGCCTGCTGAGGGACATCGAGGCGCGCATCGACCAGGGCAGCGAGGGCCCAGACGAAGCCGTGCGGCGCCAGCAAGCGTTCAAGGTGCTGGCGCTGGGCAGCGTCGGCGGTAGGCGCGGAACGGAGCGCCGCGTGCTCGTCAGCGGGATAGATCCCTACGGCATCACCGCCCGCTGTGTAGCCGTCGGCGCCAGGTGGCTCCGCACCAAGGAAGCCCAGAGCACCGGCGTGGTCGACACCGCCTCGGCCTTTGGCGCCCGCGAGTTCCTGGAGGCGCTCGCGCCCTATGGCGTGCGTGTCACAGTGGAGCGTTGAAGGGGTGCGCGACAATTTGGTGCGCGTGGGCACATTCTCGGCCCATGCAGCGTAGAGCTAGATCGTGCTTCGCGCTTTTCTGGGGAGAGCTTGGCTCGCGGCGGGCGCCGCAGGCTTGACCCTCACCCCCGCTTGCCAACCCGAGTGTCCCAGCCAGGCGACGCCCTGCGCCGTGGGAGGCGAGCTCGAGGTGAAATTGCCTCTGGATCCAGAACTTGGCGCCTATCGCCTCAAGGTTGCGGGCACCGACAGCGACCGCTCGTGTTTGTTGATCGCGCCTGACCTGCCTGGAGCGAAGAGCTGGGTCGGCGCTGAGTGTGTCGGCATGTATGTCGAGCCGGTGATCGAGTCCGAGTGCGACACCGGCTGCACTCCGGGGCCGACCATCGACTGCGGCAGCGAGTGCAAGACTCAGATCACGGGGTACCGGGCGGTGGTCACCTACGCTGGGCAGCTCGATACATTGACTCTGACGCTGGAAGACTCCGCCGGCGGCTACACGCCGCTCGAGGTGAGGCCAGAGTATCAGGCAACGTATCCCGACGGAAAATCCTGCGGCGGCGGCTGCCAGCGGGCGACGACCGGCGTCAGCCTCGACGAGCTCATGGCTCCGCTGGCGGAGTGATCTCGAGTCGGTCGCGAAAGCCGTGGCCGAAGTTTCGCATCCGCGGCCAGAGCGCTTCGAGTCCCCCTGTGGGTTCCCGGCAAAGGTAGACCGGCACGTCGATGTATCCGGGAGCAGCCAGGGGCGTTCGCAGACGCGTCACCTCTGAGCACTTGCCGTAGCCCTGCTCGAGAAACTCGAGGGGCACTCCGAACGCGATCAGCGACTGCGTACGCTCCACATCGTAGCCCCAGAAGTAGTAGGTCATGTTGCCGCTCACCGCGCGGGGCGTCTCGGAGCGCTTGAACACGTTGAACGCCGCCGCGTGCCCGTAGTTCCCCGCGAGAACGCCCGTGTGCTTCCGCTCCAGCTGTGGAAGCTCGGCAAATACCCGCTCCACCTCTTCGGTACGCTCCCGAGCCCCGAACATGCGGTGCATGTCGTGGGTGAGCTGCATGGGAGGCACCAGCCAACCGAAGAGCGCCCCCGCGGTTCTGTCCATTCCCTGGATCGAGAGCACGGGCAAGCTCAAGGCTCCCAGGCCAACACCGCTGACGGCAATGCCCCCAACGAGGGCTATCCAGGCCGCTCCATGCTTCGCCTGCCAGCGCTCCAGGGCGATGCCTCCCGCGGCAATCACTGGTGGGTAGGCACTGGCGAGGTAGTAGGGCTTGCCCGCGCTGAGCAGATACAGCACGAACAAGCCGAAGAACGCGATGCTGAAGGGTCGGCTCGCGCGGCCGCTGTCCCGCAATCCGGCGACCACCCCTGCGATCCACACGGGCACCACCAGCAGCCCAAAGTACAGCGCTTGCCCCGGCACGAACAGCAAGCGCTGGCTTGCGAGCATGCGCCGCATGTGCCCCATGAACTCCCAGGTCGGGTAGCCGTGCTGCACCTGCCAAACGAAGTTGGGCAGCGCGATGGCTGCGGCCACCGTCGCCCCGATCCACGGCCATGGCGAGCGCAGCACGCGCCGCGCAGGGCTCGCCAACAGCCCAACGAACACCGCCACGCCCCACCCAAGCGAGGCGTGCTTGGCCAAGATCGCAAACCCCAGGGAAACACCTGCAGCCAGCCAGAGCCAGCGCCTCTCGCGCTCCAGCGCCAGCGCCACGCAGTACGCCGTCAGGGTGCACAGGAACACCTCGAACACCGGGATGTCGAGCATCGCGGCCATGCGCAACGGAGCTGGGGCGAGCAGCAAGGATAGCATGGTCACGAGCTGCGCCCGCCAGCCTCCGCCCCACAGCTTGCACAGCAACCCCGCCAGCAAGAGGGTCAGCGTGCCCGCTGCAACCGCTGGCAGGCGCAGCCCCACCAGGCCACCTCCCAGCGCGTCGACCGCGCCAGCTATCCAGGGGATCAGCGGCGGATGGTCCACGTAGCCAAACGCCAGATGCCGCCCGCACTCGATGAAATACAGCTCATCGGTGTGATAGCCATAGCGGCTGATCAGCGAGAGGTGGACGACCGCCTTGGCCGCGCAAGCCAACCCAACCGACCACGCGCTCGCCCGCTCCCACGGCTCGTTCCTCACGGCAACAACCCATTCACCAACGCAGCGATTAACCCGCCGGTCTACGCTGACTTCGTCGGTGCGATCGCCTCGAGGCTGACCGGGATCCCGTTCAGGTGCGAGGTTCCCGCCAGCTCATCGATCACCTGGTCGTCGGTGATCTCGTTGATACTGACTCCTGCGTAGCGCGCGGCCACATCGAGCCGAGCACCCTTGCGCCCATGCCCATATCCGTGCGGCAAGCTAACGACCCCGGGCATCAGCTCATCGGAGACTTCCACCTGCACTTCGATGCTACCCACTCGAGAGCTGATCCGAGCCTTACCTCCGCTGACGACGCCGATCTGCGCCGCGTCGACCGGATGCACGAGGAGGGTGCAGCGCTCCCGCCCCTTCACTAGCCGCTCGCTGTTGTGCATCCAGGAGTTGTTGCTGCGCAGGTTGCGCCGCCCGATGAGTGAGTACGGGCGCTCGGTGTTCACTCGTTCGGCGAGTTCCCGATCGAGACGCGCGACGTCGGCGACCAGCGCCGTGGGCGCCAGATCGATGCGCTTGTTCGGCGTCTGAAGGGCTCGAGGCAGACGCTGCTCGAGGGGCCCGAGGTCGATGCCGTGTTCGCCCAGGTCCTCGAGCTTCAGCTTGTGATGGCCGAGCCGCAACAACAGGCCCAACACGTGCTTCGGTTTCAATACGGAAAACAGGCCGCGCATGACCTTCGCCGCGACGCTGCCAGCGCCCCCGCGCGCCTCGAGGATCTGGGCGCTGAGCCCGGTCAGGACGTCCCAGTCGCTCTTCAAGTCTCCCTTGGGGGTGAGGAGCGCCGAAGCATAGCGAGCGTAGTTGCGCACGCCCATCGAGCTCGCGAGCAGTGGGTAGTCGTCTCGCTCGAGCCCGAACGTGGTGGGCAAGATCACATCCGCGTGGCGTGACGTCTCGTTGATGTAGATGTCGACGGACACCATGAAATCGAGCGACTCCAGGGCCTGGTCCACGCGCGGCCCATTGGGTAACGAGAGCGCTGGATTTCCCGCGACGGTGATCAGCCCTCGGATCTGGCCTTCACCGGGGGTATCCATCTCCTCGGCGAACGCCGCCACGGGCAGCTCTTGCGCGAACTCCGGGAGCTTGCGCACGCGAGAGCGAAACTTCGCGTAGCTACCCTTGAGGCCGATCATCGCTGCCAGGCTCGCCAAGTCGACGGCGGGCGTGTTGAACATCATGCCGCCTTCGCGGTCGAGGTTGCCGGTTACCACGTTGAGCGCCTCGAACAGCCAGGACGCCAGGGCGCCGAAGCGCTGGGTCGACGTACCGAGGCGCCCATAGCACGCCGCGCGCTCCGCGCTCGCGAAGTCCGCCGCTAGCTGCCTGATCTTCTCCGCGGGGATCCCGCAGGCCGCGGCGACACGCTCGGGCGGAAAGCGCCGGGCCACGCTCCTCAGCTCTGCCAGGCCATCGGTGAACTCGGCGAGGCGCCCCGGCTTCTCCAGGCCCGCCTCGAAGATCGCCGACAGCATCCCGAGCAGGAAGAAGGCGTCGGAGCCTGGACGGATGAAGACGTGTTCATCCGCCTCAGCCGCCGTTTCCGTGCGGCGTGGATCGACGACTACCAGCTTCGCGCCTCTCCCCCTCAGCTCACGGATCCGCTGTTTGATCCCCGGGGCCGTCATGATGCTACCGTTGCTGACCATGGGGTTGGCCCCCAGCATCAACAGGTAGTCGGTACGGGCGAGATCGGGCACTGGCAAGAGCGCCTGGTTGCCATACAGGTGATAGGTGGCGAACAGCCGAGGCAACGCGTCCACCGACGTCGCGCTGTAGCGGTTCTTGCTGCCAACCACCGCGTGGAAGAGCACGAACCCCAACGTCCCGGCGTAGCTGTGGCCCAAGGGATTACCGCCGTACATCCCGATGGCGTCTTTGCCATGGCGGCGCTGGATCTCCGCGAAGCGGCGCGCGACGAGGCTCAGCGCATCCTCCCAGGTCGTCCGCACCAGGCGGCCGTCGACGCGCTTCATCGGGTACAGCACGCGGTTTGGATCCTCGTGGATATCCTTCAGGCCGAGCGCTTTGGGGCACAGGTGACCGCGGCTGAACGGATCGTGGCTGTCCCCACGAATCGACTCCACGTTCTGCCCGTCGTGCTCGACCTCGAGCCCGCAGGACGCCTCACATAGCGAACACGTCGCGTACCCCAGCATGGGCGGAAGCCTGAGGCCGGAGCGCCCGAAACGCCAGCCCTCGCGTCCTGAGCCACGGGGCGAACACCCGCGCGCCCCTCGATTCGGCTAGTTTCGCTCGACGACCGACAGCACGGTGAACTGCGTGCCCGACAGCCGAAAGACGACGTCCACCTCGCTCTGGTCGGCGATACTGCGCAGCGTGGCGCTGATGTCAGTGTCTTCCGGGAGCGGGCGGATCTCGTGGTCGCCCACGAGCTCGCCCTCGGAGGTGGACACCCATTGATAGGAGAAGGCCTCCGC
>JAUILJ010000259.1 GCA_030433055.1 Polyangia bacterium | reverse complement strand
TCGCTGGTGTCAATCAGAAGCGATAGCTGCCGACGATGCGTCCTTCGCGCTCGACGTAGCCGTCGTCCGCGTTGCGCCCGGCCTTCACGTCTCGGTTGCGATACAAGAGAGAGAGCACGCGGATGTTGCGGAACACATACCAGTGTGCTGCCACACGGAATTGCTGTTCGTCGCGCTGTTTGGTCACGTCGCCACCCAGGCTGCTCAGGTCCTGTGGAGGATTTTCCAGGTCACCAGCGATGTAGGCGCCGTAGTCTGCGGCCAGCATCAGGTGCTTCGGCCACAGCAGGAAGCCGAGCTGAGCGTTGTAGGCGTATTGGGTCGACTCGAACTCCATCTCCCGCTTGCCGTAGAACTCACCCATGAACACCATGGGGCCGTACTTGAAGATCGCTGAAGCATTTGCCGCGGGGTAACGCTCCTGTGCGCGCTGGTCGTACTTCGCACCGACCAGGAAGGCCAACGTGGTCGGCGCCGGCTCGTAGAGGAACGGGCTGTCGAAGCGGCTGTAGTAGCCGATCGCGTTCACGTGCACCTGTGCACCTGCAGCCCAGGTGTAGTTCGTGTTCGCGTCGCTGTAGAAGCGGCCACCGATGTTGCCGCTGGAGCGACCCGAGCCACCCGCGACGAACGTGCGGTACTCGAAGGTGCCCTTGGTGTCGATGGGGCCGCCGACCTCGAGCGCCGCGCCGTTGCCCTGCTCGAAGGCAGAGAACATGTAGTAGGCGGGCTCGATCAGTAGCTGCTTCGAGGCGCTGATGATCAGCTGGCTCGAGAGGCCGCCACCGCCGGAGTTGATGTTCACGTAGTGCCCGGCGTGGCCGATGGGCATCTGGAACATCGCGAACGTCACCCGGGGCGTGCGCTCGGCGCGCATGCTGACCAGGAAGAAGCTGTTCTGGATCCCGCGGATGGGGCCCATCGCGCGCAGCTGCAGCAGGGAAAACCGAGTGTCCCAGTCATCACCCTGGATGCCGTTGTCCCGGGTGTTCTCGAACATGTAGCTCTGGGTGATCTGCGCCACGACGCTGAAGTTCAGCCCGGGGTTGCCACCACACACCGTGACGTCCGGGTCGAAGCGACAGCCGAAGTCCTGGCAGTCCGTGCGGCCGTCGTGGTCGTTGTCGTAGCCGTCGGAGCACAGGATGTCGTTGCGCTCACCATCCGCGTCGCTGCCCTTGCCGATCAGGCTCTCGACGGACTCGCCGTCCTTGAGCGGGGGGACCTCGCCCTTATCCCCTTTGCCGGCGCGATAGGAGCCCTTGCAGGCGGTGATGCCGGGTGCCTGGCAGTCGCTGTCGTCGCAGTCGAGGACGCCGTCGCCGTCGTTGTCGACCCAGTCGCTGCACATCGCGTTGGTCGACTCGCTCTGCCCGCTGGGCTGACACACGGGCAGGTCGTAGCAGTCGGCGTCCGCGCAGTCGGCGACCGAGTCCCCATCGTTGTCGATGCGGTCGGTGCAGTTCGTCTCCTTCTCCGGGAGCGGTGCCTTGTCCGGCTCGGGCGCTGGTGCGGGCTCCGGCGTAGGGGGCGGCGCAGGAGGCGGCTCGTCACCCGCGGGAGGGGGCGGCGGCGGCGGGTCTGCGGGCTGCGCGGTGGCGCTCGCGCTGAGGCATAGCGCGCTGATGCCGAGCAGCGTGGACAGCAGGTTCCGTGAGGAAAAGCGCCCGCGAGACTGTGCACGGGAGGTTGGGTTGGAGTGATCGTTTTGCATCGTACTGAACCTATCGAGGTCGAGAATCAGGGGCGGGGAGCGCTTGATGCGCCGCGAGGAGCGTGCTGGGGCGCTCAGGAGAGAACGCGGGGGTTGCTGGGCTACTGACAGACCTTCTTGCCGGTACACACCGTGACGCGCGGGTCGTAGTCGCAGTCCCAGTCGTCGCAGTCGGTGAAGCCGTCGCCATCGTTGTCCTGCCCGTCCTGACAGCGCTTGTTGGCGCTGCCGATCGGGTCGGGATCACCGGGTTGGGTGTAAGTCTCCTGGCACGCGAAGGGCACCAGGTTCTTGCAGGAGTTGTCCGCGCAGTCGGCGTATCCGTTGCCGTCGTTGTCCTGGCCGTCGTGACAGCGCTCGAAGGTGCCTTCGACGACTTCTTCTCCGCAGTACTTCACCGCTTCGGCGTCGCCATCACGAGAGCAGCTGTAGTCGGCGCAATCGGTGAAGCCGTTGCCGTCGTTGTCGACGCCGTCGGTACACTTCGCTTTGGTGTTCTCGGCGCGGCGTGCGCACTCGTCGAGCACCTGCTGGTCCTTCTGGCGTGAGGAGTCACTGCAGCTGAAGTCGGCGCAATCGGTGAAGCCGTTGCCATCGTTGTCGATGCCGTCGGTGCACTTCTCGAGCGTGTCTTCCGCGCGCTTGGCGCACTCCGCGATGGCCTCCGGAGACCCGTTCTGGCTGCAGCTGAAATCCCCGCAGTCGGTGTAGCCGTTGCCGTCGTTGTCGTAGCCGTCGGTGCACTTGGCCAGTGAGGTCTCGGCGCCTGGGCAATCTGGGTCGTTGGCAGGGCACTCCGCGGTCACGTTGGAGCTGGAGTCGCAGACGGTGACGTAGGGGCTGTTGCGGCAGGAGAAATCCCCGCAATCGGCGAAATTGTTGCCGTCGTTGTCGATGCCGTCGCTGCAACTCTCGTTGGTCCACTCGAGGGAGCAACACAGCTCGCGGATCGCCTGACAGCCGCGATCGCCGCAGTCGAAGGTGCCGTCGTCGTCGTTGTCGAACCCATCGGTGCACAGCTCGAAGGTCGCCTCGGGCTGCCGCTCGGGCGGCACGTCGGGGATCACTTCACCACAGTAGCTCGAGGTGAAGATGCAGTCGGGATCTTCACAGTCGATCAGCTGGTCGTAGTCGTTGTCGATACCGTCAGCGCAGTCGATGTCGTATTGCTCGTAGCCGAAGTTGGTGGTGTCTGGGCGCTGGTAGTCGCAGTTGGGCTGCAGGCTCAGCGCCAGCAATCCGAAGCCGCCGAACAAGCCAACTCCGAGTGTATTTCGGAGGCGTAGCGCGCGCTTCGAGCGGGGGTCGCGTGCCGGGTTGGTCGTGGATGCTCGTGGCATGGGGTTCACCATTTAAGGCACTTTGGCTTGTAGCGGAAACGACGCTGCCACTGGACGTAGATCATGCACGCGCCCTCCACGGTCTTCACCTGACCGAAGTCGCCGCGCACCTGTGCTTCCTTGAGGTAATGCACCATGGCGCGCTGGCCGGCGGCGTCGAAGATCTCGGCGACGCGGCCGAAGGTCACGAACTCGTTGAGCAGCAACATCAGGTAGGGGTCTTCCATCCCCTTGATCGCGCGCGCAGTGTCGGGGTCCTTGCGCATCGCGGCGATCACACTCAGAGCGGTCTCCCGGCTCAGCTCCTTGTCCTCGTGACACACACTCTGACACTCGTCGTAGTGGTCCTGGTGCTTCCATTTGATGGATGATCCATCGACCACGGAAACGAGACGATTGTAGTTGTTCGTGTTGTCGGGCCGCTCTTCGACCGAGTGCACCGAGGTCAAGATGGCTGCGGGAGCACCCTTCGCCCACATGCCGCGACGATGGACGATCGCGTCGCGCTGCGCCTGGATCAAGCGTGGTTCCGCGGGGCCATCGACGCTGAGCGCATGAGCCAGACCCTTGCGGATCTGGTTCTCCTGCAGGTCGGGGCAGAACGTGAGCAGGCGCCCGTAGCCGTCGCGCCGGCTCATGTCGGCCTCACAGTGCCAGACGCCGCGGCGAGCGTTCAACGTCGCCATCTTGGCGTTCGCGTACAGTTCCTTGTACGTCCAGCCCTTCCAGCGGTGCACGGTTCCATAGCTCTCCAGGGTGTTGAAGCCTGCGAGGCGATTGGACGGACCCGCGAACGGACCGGACAGAGCGCGGAAAGTGTCCCCATCGTTGAAGTAGACCGGGGTCGCCTTCTTGTTGAGGATGACCAACGTTTCTGGTTCGGCCGCAGCACTGCTGACAGCCGAACCAATCCCAATCAGAGCCGCCAAAGCGAGCCAGGCGTGCGGGCGGCGCCACAAGGGACGTCGAGCACTCTTGGTTTTCGCCGACGCCTCACCGGGCGCACCGGCCGAGCCGGACACGCGTGGAGATGCACGCCGAAGCATAGGGGGCGCACGAGAACAACAAACGTGGATGGCAGTCAAGACACGAAGCGGGCAGGCTCAGCGCGAGACACGGAATAGTCACTCAGGGGCGGTCGCCGCGGTTCGGGGTGCAGTGCTTGCCCGTCGCGCGAGTTGCTCGGCCTACCGCCAGGAGCCTCGGCTCGGTTCCGCTCGGGCAGTGCACCGGAGCCGGGTGTGCGATGCAGCGTTCGCACCCGACGGCGTAAGCGTCGACGCGCGAACGGCGGAGTGATTTTGCCCGCGAGAATGTCGAATAATGATGGCGGGCTCGTAAGTGCGAGCGGGCGCTCCTGCATCCCCGTCGTGGAAAACCTTGGATGTCCCGAAGCGTCTCAGCGCGGTCGGTCGTGAGCGGTTGGACCCGGACAATGCAGGGTTTTCTGGGGGTGAGGGTGGCCACGTGAGGCCTCGCGCCCGCCGCCTGGTCGGTGCTCGTGGCGTGCCGGACTCGTCACACAAAGCGCGCTTTCCCGCTCTCGACGTGGACCAGGGACATGCTATGCCGGGCGCTTCGGCTATATTGGACAGATCCTTGGAGGTCTCATGAATCTGCGTGCTCTCGCTTGTATTTCGGCTTTGGTTTCAGTGCTTCCCCTCGGCTTCATGGCCTGTGCGTCGGATCGCAACGACGTTGACGGCAACGGCGGGAGCAGCGGCAGCGGTGGTAGCGGTGCAAGTGGCGGCAGTGGCGCCCAGGGCGGCACCGGCGCCAACGGCGGCACGGCCGGAAACGGTGGGAGCAGCGGCAGCGGGGGTTCCGGTCCAGGCGCAGAGAACACCGAGGCGGCTTGTTCAGATCAGACCGATAACGATGGCGATAGCTACATCGATTGTGAGGACCGCGACTGCGACAGCACCGATGTCTGCAGCGAGACCGGCGCGGAGTGCAGCGACGGCGTGGACAACGACGGTGACGGCCGCAAGGACTGCTTCGATCCGGATTGCTACGGCAAGAATCACAAGGAGCCCAGCTGTGTCGCTGATCCGCTGGTGACCGACGAAGTCTGTGACGACGGCATCGACAACGACGGCAATGGCTTCGTCGATTGCAACGACAACTACTGCCGCTTCACCGCCAAGGATCCCCACTGTGAGATCACCGATGCAGCTTGCAGCGACGGCATCGACAATGACGGCAACGGCTTCGGCGACTGTGAGGATTTCTCCTGCAGCAAGCACTTCGACATCACCGTCTGCGAGGGAACGGACGATACCTGCAGTGATGGCGTCGACAACGACGGCAACGGCTTCACCGACTGCGACGATTTCGCCTGCGACGGCACCAAGCCCTGCGGCTGATCCAGTGACAGGACCCCGTTGGAAGAGCTCGAGCGTTGGCGCGCCCCTGGGGCGTGCCGGCGGCTTGGGCTCTGCCCATTTCAGTGTCGCCTGGCGCCGGTTGGGTGCGGGCGACGTGGGCCGGACTAGCCGTTGGCTGGTGTTGGCTGGTGCGCTGGTCGCCCTCAGCGCGTGCGCGACCGACGCCACCACGGCGGACAAGGACGCCGGAGGCAGCGGTGGGAACGGTGCGGGTGGTCAGGGCGGCAGCGCTCAGGGCGGCTCGACTTCAGGCGGCACCGGGGGCGAGTTCGATGGCGGGCCCAAGGTCCCCACGGAAGTGCGGATTGGCACCTTCAACGCGCGCAACCTGTTCAACGATCGCATCGACGGTGAGAGCTGGATCCTCGATGAGCAGCAGAGCACCCTCTCCAGCGGCGAATACCAGGCAAAGCTGCGGGACTCGGCGACGCTGCTGTCTCAGCTCGATGCCGATGTGATCATGCTGCAAGAGATCGAGAACCGGGCGGTGCTCGATGACCTCGCTGATCGTCCCGAGATGACGCGGTCCTACCCGTATCGGTATCTGATCCCCGGCAACGATCCTCGCGGAATCGATGTTGGTTTCTTGTCGTCGCGACCCATCGAGAGTCAGGTCTCCCACAAGGACGATTTGTTCCCACGCATCGACCTGCCTGATGGCCCCAAGTACCGTTACGCTCGGGACTGTCTGGAGATCCATCTCAGGGTCGCGGGTCGGCCGCTGATCTTGCTGGGGGTGCATTTCAAGGCCAAGAGCAACGATGACCCCGACAAGCGCCTCGCAGAGGCGCAGCACACGAGGTTCATCGCGGATTTCCTCGCGGAGCAGGAGCCGGAGGCGGCGATCGCAGTGCTGGGCGACTTCAACGACTTCCCGGGCTCGCCACCGATGGATGCCATCGACGGGTCGCCGATGTATCAGAGCACCGGGCGTCGGCTGCCGAGTTCAGACGCGTGGTCCGTGTTCAGTAGCGCGACAGGTACCGGCGTCGCGTTGCACGACGACGTCGTGGCCAACCCTCTGCTCGGCTCGTACTACGTGAAGGACTCGGCGCGGATCATCCACGACGACGAGCTCCCGCAGAACCTGGCGGATCTGAGCGACCACGCCCCGGTCGTTGGTACGTTCCTGATCCAGCCCCTGCTCTGACGTTTGTCTGAGGCACGCCAACTCACGCCCCGCGGTTGACCGCCGGGTGACTGCGGGAGATGTTCGACCAATGAGTGACGTGCGGGTCGATCAGCAGGGGCACGTGGCGTGGGTGATCTTGGATCAGCTCGCGAAGCGCAATGCCATGAATCAAGGCATGTGGCGGCAGCTGGCCGAGGTAGCTCGTGAACTCAACCAGGCGCGAGATGTTCGCTGCGTGGTGCTGCGCGGGGCAGGGGAAGAAGCATTCGTCTCCGGCGCCGACATCAGTGAGTTCCAACAGCTGCGAGCCGATCCTGGGCTAGCGCGGGCGTATGACTCCACCACGGACGCTGCGTTCGCCGCGCTCCTCGAGCTCGAGGTGCCCGTGCTGAGCTGCATTCACGGCTTCTGCGTGGGCGGGGGGCTGGCGATCGCGCTGTGTAGTGATCTCAGGTACGCGGCTGAGGACGCCCGCTTTGCCTTGCCCCCTGGGCGGCTTGGCATCGGCTATGGGCTCACCAATTTGCAGAACGCCTTGCGCGCCTTGCCACCCGCTACCGCCAAGGAGCTGTTTTTTACCGCGCGGCAATTAGACGCGGCGGAGGCCCAGCGGCTTGGGCTGGTCTCTCACGTCTTGGCCAAGGCGGAGCTCGATGCTCACGTAACCGACGTGGCGCGCAAGATCTCCCAGAACGCTCCATTGACGCTACGCGCCGCCAAGACCGGGATTCGAGCGCTGACGAGCGGGGACACGGGCCTCTTGGTGCGCGCCCAGGGACAGATTGACGCGTGTTTCGCTAGCCGCGACTACGCCGAGGGCGTCGCAGCGTTCCTGGAGAAGCGTCGCCCGAGCTTTCGCGGCGAATAGGATTTGTCCCCAACTGGCCATCAGCCCCCGACCTGAAGCCTGAAATCCGGAGGAAACGGCCCCGATAGGCGCTAGGCTCGCGGACATGGGGATCAGGTGGGTTTGGACCGCCGCGGCGGTGAGCTTGGCGTGCTGGGGCTGTGCTGCCGGGGGTGACCTCGACGACAACCGACCCGCAGGGCAGGGCGGTACGACGAGTAGTGGGGGCGCTGCGGGCTCCGGCACCGCAGGGAGCGCTGGCACCGCCGGCCAGGGCGGCTCGGGAGCGGTCGCGGGAAGCGCCGCTCAGGGGGGCAGCGCAGGCACGGCCGGGACGGCGGGAGCGGGCGGCTCGAGTGGTGGCTCCGGAGGCTCGAGCGGAGGGACCGGAGGCTCGAGCGGGGGCGTGGCCGGAACCAGCGGCGCCGCCGGCAGCGCGGGCGCTGCCGGAGCAGGGGGAGCTGGAGGTAGCGCTGGCACCAGCGGAACTGGCGGGAGCGCTCCAACCGAGGCGTTGATCGTCGCTGGCCTCCAGGGGTCCGTTGTCACTCGAGGGTTCCATGTCGGGTCGAGCTGGACCAGCGACACGGTAGCTCAGACCACCGACGCCGGCTGTGCTGTGACTGCGGGTAAGCTCGGAGGGCTGGTCGTGATGCGCGCGGTGGGGAACCAGCTGCGCTACATGACGGTTGATACCGTGGGGAATTGGAGCGCGCTGGCTGACGTGGGGAGTGGTACGACGCGGGCAACGCCCGCGGCGACGACGACCAGCAACGGCATCCACCACCTGGTGTTTCATGGCGAGGATTTCAAGTACTACTCAGCGGATTTCAGCGCTGGAGCCTGGTCGAGCAGCTTCACCAACGTGGGCAACCCTCAAGCGTTTGGACCACTCGAAGTGGGTATTGCCGCCCGCGATGCGGCTTACAGCATCGCCTACAAGGGGGACAACACGCGCCTCATCACTCAGGCGTTCAGCGGGATTTGGGATCCGACGGGTACCGATCAAGGTAGTTCAACGGTGATGGGGGGTGTGCCACCTGCGATCGCCGGTCGAGCCGCAGACTACGTTGCCGTCTACGCCAGAGGCTCTGACCAAACGCTGCAGTGGATTTCTGGGGTGAATGGGGCCGCCTGGAGCGCACCCCAGGCGGTCGGTGGGCCAGCGACGGATCGCGCGATGGCGATCACCGCCACGGACGCGGGAGATGTCGTGGTCGCCTGGGTGTCGGGTACCGATCAGTCGCTGTGGGCAGCCAAGCTGACGGGGACTACCTGGGATGTGGTCCAAGTAGACACCTTCGGGCAGCAAGGATCCCCGGCGCTGGCTCCAGGAGTGAATGGGCACGACGCGGAGATGGTGTTTCTGCGCGGAAGCGCGCTGCAGCACGTGAGCCTGACTGGCTCGACGTGGAGCTCCCCCGTTCCGATCGCATCGGGTTCCTTCGTTTTCGCTGGCCTTGCCCGCATGCGCTGGTGAAGGCTGCTGGGCGGGCCTGCGGGCGCCCGCCCAGCAAGGACGGTCCCGACCCACAAAACGCGAAGAGGCCTGCTCGATGAGCAGGCCTTCGCGTCTG
>JAUILJ010000258.1 GCA_030433055.1 Polyangia bacterium | reverse complement strand
TGGGCCGCAGCGCGTTCTCGACCTGTTCCTACGGCTCGGCCCCCACGGTGATGGATTCGGCGCGAAGCCCGATGGGCTGAACCTGGCAAAGCTGAAGCAGATGGAACATGGACTCGATCTCGGACCGCTTGCTCCGCGGCTTCCCGGCTTGCTGAACACCAAGAGTGGCAAGATCGAGCTCTGGAGCGAGTTGATCGCTGGAGAGGTGTCTCGCCTCGAGCAGCGGGTCGACGCACAGCCATCCGAGAGTCTCATCCTGATTGGGCGGCGCCACCTACGCAGCAACAACTCTTGGATGCACAACCTACACGTGCTGGTCAAAGGCCCGGAGCGTTGCACCTTGCTGATGAATCCGCAGGACGCATCGCGCCTCGAGCTGAGCACGGGAGACAGCACCACGCTCAAGAGTCGGGTCGGGGAACTTCGTGTCACCGTGGAGGTATCCGACGAGGTCATGCTTGGCGTCGTTTCGTTGCCGCACGGTTGGGGACACGTCACGGATGGAACGCGCCAAGCCGTGGCGCTCGAGCGGCCTGGGGCCAACGTGAACGTGTTGTCAGACCCTGGGTTACTCGATGTCTCCGGCAACGCCGCGTTCAACGGCGTCCCTGTGGAGGTGGTGGCTGAGTGAGCCGGCACGCTAGCCTGCCGATTCGTGGGCAGGCAGACGCTCTGGCTGAGGCGGCGGACCTCACCGGTCGCAGGTTGAGGGAGCTTGGTCACCCCGCAGAGTGCCTGCCGCTGGCGAAGCGATTCGTGGCGTCCAGTAGCCCGCTGGACCAAGTCGCGGGACAGCTTCAAACATGGCTTCGGCGAGACTGCCGAGATCTCAATGCGCTCCAGGTCAAAGGGGACTCCGCGCGCATGAATGATTCCGCGCGGGATCGAGCGAGGCGTTGGGAGATCGCGAGCCGGATCCTCAGCGGCCTGGGTGAGGTGTTGGACCGCGCTGAGCAGCTCAGCCCGATCATCGATGGCTTTCCATCGCCCGAACGCGTTCGGTTGGACGCGGAGAGCCAGGTCGACCAGCTCGCGGTGCTGGAGAACGAGCTGTCCCAGGTGAGGGTGCGTGTGCGCCTTGCCTTGCTGCAGCTGGCTGCGTGCGCCAGCGGCGATGGAGGGTCGCGCTGGGACGCGGAGATCGGGCGCGCGACTCGCGAGCAGGCTCGACTCGAGCTCGAGCGAATCGAGCTGGTGCGGGTTTCCGGGGAGCAGCACACTTGGCAGGACCGGGAGGAGCAAGGGCGGCGGCTGATCGAGCGAGGTTCCAGACAGCAGGGGGAGGCGCTTCTCGCCCAGGCCGCGGAAGACCGACAGCGTCACGACGCCGTGCACAAGTTCGGCCCTCTCGCACCGTTGCGCGACCTGCTGAGTCGAGTGGAACGTGAAGAGGCTCGGCTCGAAGTGTTTGGGGACGCGCAGCGGAGCGAGCGTTGGCAGCGCCTGCTCTCGTTGCTGGCTGGGCGCACTCTGTTCGTCTTGGGCTCGAGCCACCAGGACGACGACGTCGCAGTGGCTCAGGCGCTCTTCGCCGCACGGAACAGGCTCCCCAACCTGTTGTTGGTCGTGGCTCCCCGGAACATCCTCGAGGCGCGAGACGTGCTCGCTGATATCTCCGCGAAAGGTTTTCGCTGTGGCCTGCTGGGTGAGCTGACCGAGCACGCCCAGCCGGAGGTCATCGTGCTCGATGTGTTGGGGTTCTTGATGCCCCTGTACCAGCGGGCGCGGGGAGCCTTCATCGGTGGTGGCTTGCATGGCGTACGGGATCACAACTTCTGCGAGCCGTTGGTCTTCGGTACGCCTACCTGGACCGGCCCCCACCACTTCTGGTCCCCTGAGCGTTGGGGGCTGTTGCAGAGGCATGCGCCCGAGCTGGTGAGGGTGCTCGAACCGAATCAACTCGATCGATTGCCTGAGGAACTACTGAGCGCCGACGCGAGCGATGCGGCCAGACGGCGTCGTCAGGCCCGACTCGAGCCGTTTCTCGAGGAAGCGGAGCGCCTGGCCCTCGTGGGCATCCGCGGGCTGCCTGCCTCGACCGTGCAGCTGCTGCGTGAGCTACGCGAGGCTCCAGATCGAATCGAGTCGTGCCCTCAGCGAGATGAGTTGGTCTATCTCAACCTCGTGAAGCTCGTGGCGCTGCCCAACGTGCTCTCGATCGAAGGAGACTGGCAGCCCTACTGGAGACTGACACACCACGTCGGCTACCTCCTCGATAGGCTAGACGGCTGAAGTCTCAGCCCCGCTGTACGAGGAAGACTCCGCCAGCCAAGAGCAGGACGCCGAGCACTCTGGCTAGGCTGATGGGGCGCACGTCGTAGCCCAAGAAGCCAAAGTGGTCGATCACCACGCTCGCGATGAGCTGACCAAACACCAACGACGCGATGAGCAACGCTGCACCGAGCCGTGGCGCGGCGATGACGCCCGCGATGACTAGCGCCGCGCCGCATGCGCCGCCCAGGTAAGACCACCAGGGGGCTGCCTGAAGGGCTCGGAGCGAGGGCAGCGCTACCCGCCCCGCCGCGCTCGCGATGAGCAAGATGAGCAGTCCACCGGCGAAATTGACGACGCCCGCGAGGAATGGGTGGCCCAGGTTGCGCCGAAGCTCGGCGTTGATGCCAGCCTGCGCGGGAAGCACGATCCCGACGACCATCACGAGTAGAACCATGACCAACTGAGTGCCGCCGAGGGACATGGCTTGTGCTACACCGGAGCCCAACGGTTAACAACGGTCAGCGCTCACCTCACGTTCAGACAGCGGAGGATCCGTACGGATAAGCTCGCCGTGAGGTGTTGGCGCCCGAGGCTCTCCCTGGTTGTCGCCCAAGCTTCGATGGTCCGGCGCTTGTGGCCCCGTCCCCCTCGTGTTCCCATGGGGCCCACCTTGAAGATCTGGGTCATCGCGCTGGGAGTCGCAGGATTGTTTTCGTGTGAGGCACCAGCGCGTCGCGCTGAGCGACTCCCAGAGCCAACGCCGCCCCTCGCCGCGCCGCAGGCGTCGGCTCCTCGTGTCTCACCGGTGCCGGCGCCCAGTGTTTCAGCGGCACCACAGCCGGTCGTCGTTTACCCCAGGGCCGTGAAGCGAGAGCGCCTGGACGCGCTTGTCGCCACGGCCAGAGAGCTGTCCACCGATCAGCTGGTGGTCTGGCAAAGCGGAGAGATCCTCACGGAGTTTGGCGCAGAAGGTACTCCGATCCAGAGCATGTCGATCACCAAGAGCGTGCTCGGTCTCGCGGCGCTGATCTTGGTGCAGGAGGGGAGGCTGCGGTTCGATCAACCGATCTCGGAGTTCTTCCCCGCGTGGAAGTCTGGAGACAAGGCCAAGGTCCAAGTGCAGCACCTGCTGACCCACTCGAGTGGCCTCAGCGAGCCCGAGAGCACGCTGCCCATCTACTTGAGTCGCGACTTCGTGCGGTTCGCGCTCGACTCCGAGCTCGAAGCCAGGCCCGGTGAACGCTTCATCTACGGCAACAGCGCGTCCAACCTGCTGAGCGGCGTGGTGGAGAAGGCGAGCGGTCAACGAGCGGATCGCTTCGTGGCCCAAAGGCTATTCAAGCCTCTTGGTATCACCCGCTATTGGTGGAGCCTGGACAAGGCCAAGCACGCGCACGGGATGGCGGGCCTACACATCAACGCCCAGGGGCTGCTCAAGCTGGGCCAGCTGATCTTGGCAGCTGGCGCTGAGGGCCAGGACGGGGCGCATGTGCCCCTGATCGACTCCAAGCTCGTGCGCCGCGCGACGGCGGAGCTCGCGCCCGTTCAGCCCAATCACAAGCGCCTCGGCTTGTTGTGGTGGCTGATCCCGGAGACGACCGAGCTCATCCTCGAGCCCGCAGACATTGCCGCGTGGAAGACAGCAGGAGTCGAAGACAGCTTCATCACCCAGATGAAGCCGCTGGTGGGTCGGAAGTTCGAGACGGCGGACCAGTTTCGCGCCGCCGTCAAGCAGCTGCGCCCGAACGATCCCGAGCTGGAGCAATGGGATCAGACGACTTGGAAGGCCGGGCTGCCCGACGTCAGCTACCGGTTCGGCCCGATTATCGGCTGCTACTCGGCGGGCACACTGGGCCAGTACCTGGTCGTGCTCCCCAAGGATCAGATCGTCGCAGTGCGTATGCGCAAGGCACCCGCCCGTGGCGCGGGAAAGCGCCGGAAGAAGAGCGATCCTGACAACTTCCCCGACTTCATCGAGCGCGTGGTTGGGCTGGTCGAGGACACGTAGCTAGCCCGTGACCACGGCACCCGCGCTAGCCTCACCCAGCGAAGGCTGGTGACGGGAACGCGGGTTCGCTAGTCTTGAGCGATGAATCCTCGCGTCGCTGCGCGCGGCCTGGCGGCCATGCTGCTAGCCGGAACTGTGTTGGGGGCTGGAGTTGCCCTCGCGGACGAAGTCCCGGATCCCCCCAAGAAGGATGAAGGCTGTGGCTGTCGGACCGCGAACAACGGGCACGCCCTAGGGGCGTTGTCCCTGGTGTTCATGGGAGCGGGTGTCGTTCTGATGCGGCGTGCGTTCAAGCGCGCGCCGGAAGATCAGGCGCCGAGCTGAGCGGCGAGGAACGACGCGACCTCGACCAAGCGTTGCGCTGGCAGGCTGCCGCCGTTCTCGTACCAAACGTCGTAGCGTTGCGTCCGCTTGAAGGTTGGACGGCTGTCGTCGCGCCTGCGCAAGCCGATGGATCCCTCGAGCGCGCCGTCGTCCACGCTCAGCAACAGCTCCTGCGGCCGCCAGGGGCCACGCTTGACTCGACATCCGTGGATGCTCAGACCTTGGTCTTCGACCAACGAGTTCCCAAGCAGCCCCACGACCTCCTCCAGCAGCGCGGACGTGGCGTCGTCCTGCGGGATGTCGGGATCTTGAGTGTCTCGCGACACGTACTGTAGGCGAATACCCATCCGCGCAAGCTTCTGCTTCGTCCACTCCCGCTCGAGCTTCGCGATGTTGAGATCCTTGCCGCGCTTGGCCAGCTGAGCATAGGTCGCGAGGTCATATTCCGCGAGGCAAAGCTTGCCCGGGTCATTGACGTGGTCGAAATAGGCAGGGGTATCGATCGCGATTTGCTCTAGGCCCAGGTGCTTGCTCAGCTCGGCGCCGCCGAAATAAATCAGCTGATTGCAGAGCGCCACGTCGATGAACGGCTCGGAGGCGAGCTTCAGCGACTCCTCCGCCTCTTCCACGGTCTCGCTTGGCCACCCCATGATGATGGAGCAGCTGATCACGGCGCCCTGGTTCGACGCGTACTCCATGTTGTGGAGTAGCTTGTCCATCTTGATCGGTTTGCGCATCAGATGGCGGATGCGATCGGACCCAGACTCCGGGAAACAGGCCAGGTAGCGCATCCCTGCGCCGAGCATGCGGTCGATCGTGTCGTGGTCGAGGCGATCCGCCATCGCCAGCACGATGAAGTTCAAGTCGAGCTCTTTCTCGATCAGCGTCAAAACCTCGCGGAACCAATCCTTATCCAAATGGATCAGGTTGTCGTACAGGAAGACGTGCTTCGTCTGGTGGATGTCTGTCAGCCGACGCAACTCCTCCACGACCCGCCCTGGGCTATAGCGCCGGAAGTCCCGCCCACTCGTCAGCTCGCAGAACGAGCAACGATAGATGCAGCCTTGGGTCGCGAGGAAGGGCGCCCACTCTCCTTGGTCGAAGCTGTAGATGAACTCCCCTGAGCGTGAGGAGTTGTTACCCTGATACACTGACAGGTCGAGATCGTTCCAGTCCACCCTGGGCATGCCGTCCAGCGATTGCGGTAGGCTGGATTTGGCGACTTCGAACTCCTTACCTCGCACGCGAATGTTCAGCGGGTTCCCGTAGTTCGCCTGCGGTTTGGTGTACAGCGTCTCCTTGGAGCGCCGAAATGCGATTGCGGGGAGAGTGTCGATGCGACCGGTCCCGTTTATCAGGTAGTTGAACAACGCTGGCCCCGGCTCGACGCCGTCGCCGATGACGTAGTAGTCGAACGCCGGGTGAATCTCGATTCCTCGCGGATTCGCAGTGGCGTGGTGGCCGCCCAGTACGATGGGGACGCTGGGGTCCCACTCGCGGACCATGTCTGCGATGCGCAGCGCGAGGGGCATCGCGAAGGAGAAAGCCGAGAGCCCCACGGCGGAGGGCCGGTAGTCCTTGAGGAGCTGCCGGAAGGCTTGCTCTCGATCTCGCCGAACGAAGGTGTTCCAATCGATCAGGTGATGACCAACTCCGGGACAGAACTCCCGAATTGCGGCCCCCAGCTGAAGCAGCCCGAGCGGCGCGTCCAGCAGCTGGACTCGAGCAGTCGGCTCTTGAACGTCGATTAATAGGACGCGCTTTTCCCGGTCGACGGGTGCGCGTGTCAGCGACTCAGGAAGCTCAACCCCACTCACGATAGGACGTTACGGTACCGCATAACTTGGGTCAAGCTCAGCCCATGGGCGACTCCAGTCCTCCGTCTGGCTTGCCGTCACCGGCCGGCGCGAAGCTGCTACCCATTCGGGATGAGGAGTTCGTCCGTTGGCGAGTCATCGGAGGTGGCCCCGGGCGTGGGAGCGCTACCGTCGAACAGGCTTTGATTACCGATGATAGCGGCCGTTTCCGAAGGCTCTCGGTCGCCGACCTGCCGCAGCAGCTGAGCGGCTTGAGGCGACTTGGCCTGGTTCGCACTGGCAGGGTGGAACGCTTGGAGGCTGCTCGTCGCTTCCTCGTTCCCCAGGTCGTCGCGCAGGAAATCGTGGTGGAACGTCTGGAGTCCTATGTAGGGGAGTGGGCGCCACAGTTGGTGCTTGGGGCTCCCTGGGCGAGGCGAATTTCCGAGCTGGAAACCTTGCTTGCGCAGGTTCGGGGGGGGAGGGATGACACCTGGATCGAGACCTCGAGCCAGCTCTGATCGACGCCAGCTTGGCGCAGCGCATTGCGTTGAGCGTCTACTCCACACTCGACACACCCGCGCGGCTGCTCCAGGCCCACGACCACTTCGAACAACAGGGCGTCACGCCCGAGCTCGCGTACATCAACGTTCGGGTAAGCGTCGATGAGCGGAGGATCGAGCGCGGAGTTGCTGAACTCCTGGACGCTTGTTCCGAGGGAGGCGTGCGCTTCGTGCAACTGGACCTCTCCCCCCCAAATGAAGGCGCCGCGGCGTTCTACCGCGCCTTCGTTCTCGAGGCGATGAGGCGCGAGGCGACTCTGGGCACAGGTCCGATCTTCGAGCGCTGCTTCAGCCTCGCGTTGGAGGCGATGGCGGCTGCGACGCGAGGGCGGCTACTCGGCGAAGTGGTGGGGACCAGCCTGGAAATTTCCTCGCAGAAAATTACGCCAGAGTCTAGAAACGCTAGGTCGTGCACGAATTGCGTGTACGAGCCTTTGTGTAGCGCCGACTTGCTTGGTTCGCTGGTGAACAGGGCGGAGCCAGCATCAAGGGCGCCAAACACGGACTGGTGTAGCCATGCGCTCATCGCCCTCGACTTGGTGTTCGAGCGCGCTTTCTCTGACGCCGCAAGCGTCAGGGCGTTCCTCGATCAGCTCGGCGCAGTGCGAAATCGGGTCGCGTCGCGGTTATCTGGAAAGAGCAGCGTGGCATGAGTCGCTTGTCCACCGGAGAAGGGCTCGTAGGTCACGGGCAGGCCGAGCTCCGAGCACTTCGCCTCGAGGCCGTCGAGTGCGGTGGCCGCTTCGAGGTAGTGCGTTGCTCCCACGCCGTCCAGGCTGGCCTCGACTCGCACAGCCAAGACGCCAAGGCGATGCCCCAGCTCGGCCAAGGCTTCTAATTCCGTGAGGATACTGCTGTAAACGGGGATGCGCAGCTCGACGGCGACGCCCACGGCCCTCAGCTGCTCGATCCCCGCCAGCGCTTGCTCAAAGCCCTCCGGCGCCCGCGTTACCGCACCGTAGCTCCCTGGGCTGGGGCCGAAGAGCTTCACGCTTGCGCTCACCAAACCCGCACGTCGCGCGGCCAGCGCGAAGCGCTGATAGGCGAAGCGCCTGCCGTTGGTGACGAGCCCGACGGGGACCTTGCGCTCGGCAGACGCCAGCAGGGCCAGCTCGAGGAACCGCGGATGCAGCGTTGGCTCTCGCCCCATCAGCGCGATGGGCCGACCGAGGGCTCGCGCCTGAACGATGTCTCGACGCAGTCGCTCCACAGAGTCCGCAAGCCAGCGGTCGCGGTTGGGGCACGCCCTACATGCGTTGTTGCACGCACCCGTGAAGTGAACTGCGGTTGCCCTGTCGTAGCGCAGGCCTGCATCGGACTGGGGGCGCCGCATGCGCTCGGCGAGCGTATGGGCCTCGGTGACCACGCGCTCGACGTCTGGCTTGGCTGCGTCCAGCGCGGCCGTCGCAGCGGCGCGGAGCTGGGCGATCTCGCTCCCAACGCCAAATGCCTTGCGGAATTCCCTGGTCAGCTTGAGCAGGCCAGGCATGCGATCATCGAGGAATCGCCACGGCCGCTCGATCGAGTAGCCCTTTTGCTTACTCGAGCCGCCCTCCTCGTCTTCCCATTCGTCGCGTAGCGCGCCATCTCGCTCCGCCGCGTAGTAGATAGGCAGGTCCGGGTAGAGCCGGAGGCGATTGTGGGCCACATCGCGGAAGAGCTCTCCGAGACCGTGACGCCGCAGGGCCTCAGCAGACTCCAGCACGTTTTCTGGGGTAGTCCACGGATTGAAGAGTATCAGGCTGTGGGCTTTCGCGTGGGCGTACGAGAAGCCGTTCGGATAGCGCTCTCCGAGCTCCCGCATGAGCTCGATCGCCTTCACGGACTGTGCGCTGTCATGCCCCTTGTTGTAGCGGGAGAGTTCCGTGTCGGAGAACGCCTCGAAGCCGGTGAGGAATACCTCGAGCACATAGCCCCCAGCTTGGGCAGCCCGTATGGCTGAATCCAGGCGTTCCTTCTGGCTCACGAACGTATCCGCGCGGCATGGGAACAGCCAGCGTACAGGCGGTACCGAGGCCTTTGACGCCTCGAGCATCAGGCTCTCCAGGTAGGGCACTGCGTACTGGTCGGAGATGACGAAGGCTTCGAGCCCTG
>JAUILJ010001075.1 GCA_030433055.1 Polyangia bacterium | reverse complement strand
CCACCGACCTCGAGCTAGCCGGTGAGGATCTGGTGTTCACGGACCAGGTGCTGGGCATGGTGATCCGCCTCCCGCTGGCAGGCGGCGATGCGACGGTGCTGAGCATGGACCAGGCGCTGCCCTGGCGCCTGTACCTGGACGGCTCGGACCTCCTGTGGTCCAACGCTGGCAAGTACGAGTACGACGGAAGCATCCAGCACTACTCACTGTGATCCGCTGCTCTTGAGTAGCCCAGGCGAGGTCGGTTCCTCAAGGAATCGGCCTTCGCTGCGCAACTTGCGCGACTCGAGCTAAGCGCTAGCTCGGTCGCGCAGCTCTGCCAGCCCTTGCTCCAGCGACACCACAGGCTCGTAGCCGAGCTGTCTCCGCGCCTTCTCGATGTCCAGCGTCACTTCGACGGCGAGGGTCGCGTACTCCTGGCTCGAGATCGGTGGCTTGAACGGGATGAAGTTGAGCTTCGCGGCGAAGGCGCCGACGCGGTTCAGCGCAGTCACGAGCCACCGCGGCACTGACTTGGTCGGGGGTGTGACGCCCTGAGTCTCGAGCAAGCTGCTGACGAACTCCCGAAAGACCAGCGGCTCTCTGTCGCTGACGAAATACACTTCACCGGCTCCGCCACGCTCCAGCGCCAGCTCAGCCGCATGACACAGGTTGGCGATGTGAGTCGTCGAGGTGCGGTAGTTGCCCCCATCGATCCACACGAGCTTCCCGCTGTTGGCCGCTGCAACCAGCTGGGGCAGCGCGGTCGTGTCGTCCCGCCCCCAGACGAACCGGGGCCGCAGCACGACGACCTCGAAACCGCAGACCCCCTGCGCGAGCGCGATGCGCTCCGCCTCACCCTTCGTGCGCGAGTAGCCTCCTGCGGGCCGCTCGGGGAACGGGACACTCTCGTTGGCGTCCACCAGCGGATTGCCATCGAGCAATACGGACTCCGTGCTGATCTGTAGCCCCCGGCTCACCCCTGCTGCACGCGCGGAGCGAAACACGTTACGCGTTCCCTCCAGGTTCACCCGTTCTTGCTCCGGAGTGCTCGCGCCGTGGTTCGTATCCGCGGCGGCGTGAATCAGCCAGTCGCAGCCTGCCATCCCAGGCTGAAGATCTGCGCCGAGCATATCCCCGCGAAAAGGCCTGGCCCCCAGGCTGCGAACGACGTCCGCTGAGCTCGCGCTTCTCACCAGAGCCGTGACCTCCACGCCACGACCTGTGAAGTGCCGAATGAGATTGCGACCGACGTACCCGCTGCCGCCCGTGAGAAACAGCTGCTTCGCCATCGCCCCGCCTACTTGGTGCCGTACATGCGGTCGCCCGCGTCGCCGAGGCCGGGCAGGATGTAGCCGTGTTCGTTGAGCCGCTCGTCGATTGCAGGCGTGTAGATGGGCACGTCCGGGTGGTGCTCCTGAAACGTCTTGATGCCCTCTGGCGCCGCAAGCAAGCACGCGAACTTGATCGAGCGAGGCTTGGTGTGCTTGATGCGCTCCACCGCGGCGACCGCGGAGTTACCCGTCGCGAGCATCGGATCGACGACGACCACGTCGCGGTCCGTCATTTCCGCAGGGACTTTGAAGTAGTACTCCACCGGCACCAGCGTCTTCGGATCACGATACAGGCCGATGTGCCCCACGCGAGCAGAAGGCACCGTCTCGAGCATCCCGTCGAGCATGCCCGTACCAGCCCGCAGCACGGAAACG
>JAUILJ010000257.1 GCA_030433055.1 Polyangia bacterium | reverse complement strand
ACGAGGCCCAAGACCAGCGCTACGGGGATCTCGTCGCGATCAAGGTGCTGAACGACGTCCTGACCAAAGACCCCGACTTTCGCGAGCGCATGTTTCGCGAGGGGCGCGCGATGACCCAGCTCACGGGGACCTCCGCGGTGCGCGTGTTGGATCAGGTGTGGTCACCTGATGGGGCGCTGTGCCTGGTGATGGAGCGGCTCTGGGGTATGGAACTCGACGACCACCTGACGGCGCTCGATGCCCAGGGACAGCGGATGACGACCGCGTTCTTGCTCGAGATGCTGGGCCCCGTGGTCTCCACTCTGGAGCGGGCTCACCAGCTGGGGATCGTGCACCGGGATCTGAAGCCGGGGAACATCTTCCTCATCGATCCAGAGCGGGGGGGCGGTGTGCGCGTGCTGGACTTCGGCTTCGCCAAGTTCGTGAGGATGAGAGGTTTCACCGCTGATGGGATGATCGCAGGGTCTCCGACCTACATCGCGCCGGAGTCGTGGAAGGGAGCCAAGATCGATCAGCGAGTAGACGTCTATGCGCTGGGTGCGATCGCTTTTCGCTGTCTCGCGGGCCAGCCGCCTTTTGATAGCAAGAACCTGGGCGCACTGCTCGTCGCAGTGACCGAGGGCGAACGCCCAAGCCTTCGTCAGTTCCGTCCGGAACTAAAGCCCAGCGTCGACTTCTGGGTCCAGCAAGCTCTGGCTGCCGATCCCGAGGAGCGTTTCTTGGGGGTGAGGGCCCTCTTCAACTCGCTCAAGAGCGCCCTGGCTGCCTGAACGCTGCGTCTCCCCCCCGGGAACAAGACGGCGACCACCAAGCTCCGCGGACGAAGCCAGCCGAGGCTACTCGATGCTGAAGGTCTTGGACACGGTCTTCGGTCCGCCCGAGAACGCTGGTACGGTTGCCCCGCGGAAAACACGGGCGATGCAGCCCCCGACCGTGGTTCCGGCGAACGCGCCGGTGATCACCGCGGAGGTAACGCGGCCACTGGACGCGAAGGTGACGATCGCGCGTCCCTGACCGGTTGGTCCGTCGGCCTTCTTGCACGCGGCGGCAGAGCCCGCGGCGGAAGCCAACGCATTGCGCGCCGCGACCTCGTCAAATGGCGCGCCATCGGTCGTATCGCTGGCCTTGTCGTCGGCGGCCTTGTCGCTGGCCTTGTCGTCGGCGGCCTTGTCAGTGGCCTTGTCATCCGCGGCCTTGTCGTCCGCTGCTTCGTCGCTGGCCTTGTCGTCTGCGCCCTTGTCTGTCTTGGGGTTCTTTTCGAGCTTGTCGGGCTTGTCCTGGAGCGCGGCCTTGCTCGGCTCACCAGCGCGCCTGGGCTCTTCACCCTCGTCACTCGCGGGTCCCTCTGCAGAGCCGCTGGGCGCGGGGGCGTCGGTCGTCGCTGGTTCCGCCGTCGCAGTCCCCTGGTCCGTGGTCGGCTGGCCTGCGGGCGCTAGATTCGAGGTGTCCGTCGGCGTCGGACTGGAGACCGGCTTGGCGAAGGGCCCCAGGCCTTGCGTGTAGGCGTAAGCGGCTCCGCCGCCCACCAGCAGCAGCAACAGCAGCAGCGCGATCCAGACGCCACCACCGGACTTCTTGGGTACCGCGAAGTCGCTGACCGGTGCAGCCTCCATGGGAGGGGAGAGCAGCGGATCCCGTCCGTCCAACGGCGCGGTGAGCTCGGGCTGACCGGAGCTCAACTCGGAGGGCACCCCACCAAGCTCGGGGGCGCCGACCTCTCCGACACCGAGCTCGGGGGAACTTGCGCTGCCCAGATCCGGGGAGCTGGGTGAGAGCCCGGCTGCGTCCGTTGCCGGATCGCCAGCGGCGATGTCAGGATTGGACACATGCGCCGGCCGAGGCGGCGGAGGTGGCGCCATCCCGAGCAGGGTCGATTTGGCCTTGGGTGCTGGCTTCGGCTTGGCCTGTCCCGAGCTCCCGATCGCGTCGAGAGAGAACAACACCGAGTCTTCGTTGCGCGCGCCGGTCTTGCTCTCGTCGCTCTCGGAGTCTCCGCCGCTCTCCGAAGAGGCCGATCCACCCAACAAGTCGTCCACGGAGTCAGCCTCCACGCTGACCGGGATGGCCTCGCTGTCTCCAAGACCGGGCACGGGCGAAGCGACTCGCGGAACCGGGCTCGCGGCGGGCGCCGCGCTCGGAGATGGAACCGGGGAAGCGACAGGAGCGATCGGCGGCGAAGGCGACTTGGGCTCGACCTCGGGGATCGCGGCGGCTGGTGGGGAGTACGGCGTGCCTGCGGCTGGTGGCGGCGGTGGAACCGTCTTGAGGCCCTCCTTCAAGCGGGCTTCCGCCCGGATCTGTTCCAGCAGGGGAGACTGACCCTGAATCGTCAGGTCTTCCTCTTCCGCCATTGCGGCCGCGGCGAGATCCCGGCTCTCTTCCAGAAGCTGGCGGCTCTGAGGAGCCGCCATTGCGACGGTGACGTCGTCGAAGGAGAGGTCGACGCCAGGCGCAGCCATGGGCTTCCAGTCTCCCGGCTCCTTCCATACCCCATGGGTCTCCCCTGGCTTCGGGGTAGCGGTGGCGGGCGCGACGGGCTTCTTGTCGATGGGGGAGGGGCCGACACGCGTGGCGTCGTCAAAGGCCATCGGGTTTTCGCCCTTGGGGCGCAACCCGGACTTGCGCAGCGCTGCGGCGATTGCGGGCACCTCGAAGGGGGTCAGCCAGTCGTCCATGCCCTCCTTCCAGATGAACGTGTCCTCGTCGATGTTTCCCTGCGTAAACGCCTGAACCACCTCGTCGGTGTTCATTTCGTAGTGGTCTTCGTCGGTCACGGCGACGGTCCACTCGCGCTCCGCTTCGGGCGCAGCTGGTTTGGCGTCCCGGGGAGAGGGGGCGGCGCCAAACGCTGGGCTCAGGCCCCCCATCAAGGTCTGTTTGACGGCGGCCTTTGACGCGATCGGGGTGGCGGGGCGCGCAGCAGTCACACCCCCCAGCATCGTGCGCTGGACAGGTTTTGGGCCCATGGCACCGAGCGGCTTCGGGCTGGCTGTCCCGCTCGAGGGGGCGCCGAGGCCCCCGAGCATGGTGGCCTTGGCGGGCGCGGGCTTGCTGACCGCAGTCGCGATGGCGGTAGGTGGAGTCTCCGGCCTGACGGGTTTCGGCCCTGGGGAGGAAGCGGCCGGCTTGGGAGTTACTGCAGGCTTTGCGGGTTGTGGGCTGGGTTTGGCCGCTTCGGCCTTCGCAGGGGTGGCGGTCGCAACTGGCTTTGGGGCTGTCGCCTTCGCTGCGGCAGGTTTCTCTGCGGATTTAGTTCCAGCCCCAAGGGACCGCCCATCCACCACGATCGCGGCGCCGCAGCGCTTGCACGTGATGCGGACCTTCCGGCCCTTCACTTTGGCGTCGGGCACCGCGTACTTCGCAGAGCACTTTTCGCAGGCAACGTTCATCGTTTGCTGGGGAGTTGGGGGGGCTGTCGTAGCTGGGTTGGGATGGCTGGCGTCCCGATCAGGCGTGTTGTGGTGGATCGAGCCCTGGATTCGAGCGGTTGGGACGCAAGATCCCTAAACGACACTCTACAGGTGCTGACCGGATTGGTCGCGTATTCCGCAGCCCTTTGTGGCCAGGAATCTGCCGTTTCACGCCTCGCTCTACCATCAGCGTGGGGCCGCCAGCGCCGAGTGGGGGAGGACGAGAGGTGGGATAGAGGATCCATTCGTAACTGGGGTCGAACCCACAACAATTCTCTGAATGTACTACACCCACGGCGTGCTTTGCGGCGCAAAGCGGGGCGAACCGCGCTTCGCTAACAGAGTTCGGCGCAGGCCCGAGGCGACGCCAATCCCTCAAGCGCGCCTTTGCCCGATGCGTTGAACGTCGATCGGCCGACCGGTGGCAGCGGAACGTCCGTCCGGTGAGTCACGGTGGCCCAGATCACTCACTGCGTGTCCGGGTCCACGGGGTGCCAGGGGCTGGGCTCGCGATGAGCCTGCCGAAGCCGGCTTGAGCAGGAGCGCTGACTACACCAGCCGGGCGCGGCACGGCACGCTGCATGCAGCTACCGCCCCCCGAAGCCGTGCTCAAACGAGCAGGTACGCCCACGTACCGCGCCAGCCAGTACTTGCTTCAAACGCGAAAACGCTGCGGCAAAGCAAGAGTCCTCGTTGAAACAATTCGCACCCCTCTGGGGAGCCGCCTTGACTAAAGTGCCCCTGCTCAAATGACCGACTCGACCGATCGAGACTCAACCCCGCCCAGCGAAGAGCGCGACTCAACTCCCCCGAGCGACGATCGCGACTCGAGCGTGGGGAGGAGCGCTGCTGACGAAACGGACGCACTTTCCAGCGATCCGGACGCTTCGAGTGGTCCGGCTTCCAGCGATCCGGAGGCCAGCGAACCCGAGGCAGCCTCGGAAGGCCGGCCCCGGCGCAAGAAGCGCCGCAAGAAGCGCCGCCGAGCGGGGGCAGAGGGTGAGGAGGGGGCCCCGGCGGATTCCGGCTCCGAGCCAGCCAAGGCCGGCGGCGAGGTCGCCCAAGCACCACCCGGCGGCGCGAAGGCCAAGCCGTCCGGCCCGGGGTGGTTCGCGGAGCACTACCTGAAGGCCGACCCGCGCTGGCTCGGCGTCTTCCGCATTGTGCTCGGTGTCATCCTCTGCGTGGACCTGATCCGCCGCTGGGTGAACGCTCAAGCCTTCTACACCAACGACGGGATCCTCCCGAATCACTACTCTTTGTTCGCGCCCATGGGGCGCCACGTGTTCTCGATCTATCACGCGTTCAGCACCTTCGGAGAGGTGAGCGTCGCGTTCGGGATCACGCTGTGCATCTTCCTGTGTTTTCTCTGCGGCTATCGCACGAAGCTGTTTCACATCCTATCGGCGATCTGCATCACCAGCCTCAACTCCAGAAACCTGTTCGTCGAGAACGGCGGCACCGTGGTGGTCAACATCATCACGATCTGGACACTGTTTTTGCCGCTGGGAAACAGGATCTCGTTCGACGCGGTTCGCAAATCGATGAGGCGCTTCAAGGAGCGTAGCGCCGAGGAGCTCAACGACCGCAGCAGCGACGAGGGGATCGACCTGCCGGTGTACCGTCTGGCCTTCTTCGGGCTGATCCTGCAGTGGAGCGTGATCTACTTCTTCAACACGGTGCACAAGAGTGGCCACGGTTGGCACGATGGCTCTGCGCTGCACTGGTTCATGTACCAGGACCGAATCGTTACTTGGTTCGGGGTTTGGGTGAGGAACAACGTTCCCTTCGGCGTGCTCCGCGCGTTCACCTACAGCACGCTGGTGGTGGAGGGCACGCTGGCGTGCGCGCTCTTGATCCCGTTCGCTCAGAAGTGGTTCCGCCGCTTGGCCTTCTTGCTGGCCATCGGGCTGCACGGAGGCATCGCGCTGTCGTCCAGGCTGGGCCCGTTTTCCTACGTCATGGTGAGCTTCTTCGTCATGATGTTGGGCGCTGCGGACTGGGAAGCCGTGGGGCGCTACTTCGGCAAGGACAAGCGCCGCCGCACGGTGATTTACGACGCGGATTGCGGCGTTTGCCTGCTTACCTCGCGCATCCTCAAGCGGCTCGATCCGTTCCACCGCTTCACCTTCGTGGAGAACTGGGACCTGGAGAAGCTGCCCGAAGGGCTCGACCCCGCCGTGACCGAGCAGAGCGTCGTCGCGGTGCTGCCGGATGGAAGTTACCGCACGGAAGCGTCTGCCGTGTTCGAGATCGTGCGCGCATTGCCCTTCGGCATCGCCCTGGTCTGGTGGATCAAGGTGCCGCCGTTCTCGGCCCTGGGCGACTGGCTGTATCGCAAGATCGCTGACAACCGCATCCAGATCTCTGTCTGGCTTGGCCTAGGAGCCTGCGGGGTGGCGCGTCACGCGGCACCGAACCTGCCTAGCGAGCCCACGCCGTGGCGTGAGAGCATCGCGCGTTACGGGGGCGCGCTCCGCGAGCTCGGGGCGCTGTTCTTGATGGTGCTCTTGGGCAGCCAGGCCATGGTCGACAACTCGTGGGTGACGAGCAAGATCCGCATCAAGCGCCCGCAGTGGGTCGAGGAGATCGTGGATTACCCCCGCCTCTACCAGGGCTGGCGCATGTTCGCGCCAGAGCCGCCCTACGACGACGGAACCGTCGTGGTGGACGCGCGCACCGTGGATGGTCGCAAGATAGACCCGCTGACGGGGAAGGAGCCCGAGTTCAATCCCGACACGCCCACCGGTTGGGGGCACAGCCAGTTCTGGTGCGACTACGAGAACAAGATCCGCTTCCCTGGGCACTCGCACAACCGCCAGCACCTCGAGGACTATCTGATGAAGTACCCCGAGCGAACGGGCAACCCGAAGGACCGCCTGGTTGCGTTCGACGTGTGGTGGGTGGAGGACAAGTCGCCTCCTCCCGGCAAGAAGCACGGCACTCCGCTACCACCCAAGAAGCTACTTTCTCACGGCTTGGTGAAGGATAGCCTGGCCACGCCGTGGCTGAAGAAGAGTCGCAAGTGAGCGCGCAGGACGACGCAAAGCCAGACAGCGACGCGGTCGCTTCGGATGAACTCCGCGAGCCCGAATCCGGGGCGACTGCTGACGCCTTCGAGCCCGCGGATGGAGCCGATGGCGCTGACGCGAGCGATAGCGCTGACGCGAGCGAGAGCGCTGACGAGAGCGAGAGCGCTGACGAGAGCGAGAGCGCTGATGAGAGCGAGAGCGACAGCACAGCTAGCGCGGACGACACACCCGCAGCCGATGCCAAACTCGAGGCTTCGAGCCCGGCTGAGCCAGCGATCCCGCTCTGGCGGCGCTTCGGTCGCGGGATCTTGGATCGCTATGCGACGGTCGACCCGCGCTCCCTGGGGCTGTTTCGCTGGCTGCTCGGTGCGCTGCTGCTCGTCGACCTGCTGCGCCGCTATCCTGACCTAGTCGACCATTTCACCAACGATGGTTGGCTGCCGAACCATTTCGCGCTGTTCAGGCCGATGAGCAACCACCTGTGGTCGCTGTATCATGCGTTCAGCACCCCAGGCGAGGTGAAGGTCCTGTTCTGGATTCACGCAGCGGTGTGCTTTTGCCTGATGATTGGCTGGCGGACACGCCTCATGCATTGCCTCGCGGCAATTCTACTGTGCAGCATCAGCAGTCGCAGCATCCTGATGGAAAATGGCGGCTACGTCGTCTTGATCCTGCTGACGGTGTGGAGCATGTTCCTGCCGCTGGGGCGTCGCTTCTCCGTGGACTCGCTGCTCGCGTCGCTCAGGGATCGGCGCGAGACCTCGGTGGAGGCGCTGAACGACCACTCGAGGCCGCAGCGCGATGTTCAGCCGCTCGTGAACCTCGCGGCGACGGCGCTGCTGCTCCAGTGGGCGGTGATTTACTATTTCAACGCCGTGCACAAGAACGGTCCGCCGTGGAAGGATGGCACGGCGGTCTACTACTTCCTGCAGCAAGATCGCATGATCTCGCCGTTCGGAGGCTGGATTCGTCACCACCTCCCGCTGTGGGGCATCAAGGGCATGAGCTGGGGCGCGCTCGCGATCGAGTTCTCTGTCCCGCTCCTCCTGCTCACCCCCGTCTTCACTCGACGCTCGCGGACGCTGGCCTGGGCGCTGATCTTGGCGTTGCACTTGGGCATCGACTCGATGGTTCAGCTCGGGCCCTTCTCCTGGGCGATGATGGCGATGATGGCGGTCTTCGTGCATCGCGACGACTGGAAATGGCTCGCCGCGCGGCAACGAAAGAAGCGTACGGAGCGCAGCGTGCTTCTGGACAGCGACAATGGGCTGGCTCTCTCGCTGGGGCGTCTGCTGAAGCGCTTCGATGGACAGGAGCTGGTGACGTTCGTCAGCAAGCCAGGGTACGACCAGGGCTTCGCGGTGGTGGAGGAGGGGGAGAGTGAGTCTGCGGCATCGACTGGCGTCGAAGCACTGCGTTCCTTGACCCACGCGCTCAGCACGCCGCGCTTCGTGTGGCTTTGGCTCTACGTTCCTGGGCTGAGTCACGCGACGGACGCCTTGCTCCGGCGAGCGATGGCAAAGCGAGCGGAGTACGCTGAGGGGCTCGGCGTCGCCTCCCTCCCAGCCTTGCCCGATGAGCTGGCCGCTGAGGAGAGTGGGATGCGCCGCTCGCTTCGGCGCTTTGGGTTCCTGCTGAGCCAGCTGGCCGTCGCGTTCCTCATGGTTGGCGCAGTGAGCCAGGTGCTGATCGAGAATCGCGCGGTGCCGCAGTCGATCAAGCTCGAGGAGAAGAAGCGCCCGGAGGTGCTCAACGCCGCCGTGATCTACCCACGCATGTTTCAGGGCTGGTCGATGTTTGCGCCCCAGCCGCCGACGGACGACGGCGTGATCGTCGTGGACGCGATCACCAAAGACGGCCGACACATCGATCCGTTGACGGGCAAGGCTCCGACGTTCGAGATGAACCCGGAGACGGGCTATCACCTGAACCAGATCTGGTGTGACTGGATGCGGCGTATGGCGGAACCGCGTTTCCGCGCGTATCTGCCTGGCGTGAAGGACTACCTCCTGAAGTACCACGAGCGAACCGGCAACCCCGACGATCGCATCATCGCCTTCGAGATGTGGTCCTTGCATGAACGAGTGCCGCCCCCGGGTGCACCTCACCCCCCGCCCACCCGGAATCGGCTGATCGGCCACGGGGTCATGAAGGACCCCCTGGAGTGGCCCTGGCCTGAAGCCGATCGCAGCGCCCCGAAGGCGCCACCCATCAAGCGTGGCCGCACCCATGACCGGTCGCTGCCGAAACGTCCCGTGCCTTCCGCGAATTTCAGCTTTCCCAACAAGGCGCCAGCGGCTGGGCAGCTCCGGCGAAAGCCGTCGACTCAAGGCCCGCCGGCGCCAAGGTAACCGCCCGCTGGACAGACATTTGCTGGCGCTCTGCGGGCGCTGACTGGCGACATTCCGTTGTCCCCCCGCGGGTGCTCGTGTTTGGCTTGGGCATTCATGTCCCTCAAGCACATGGTTCACGCGGGGTTCGTTACCTGTGCGGCTGGCCTGCCCACCATCGCCGAGAGCATCGTTGGCCGAGTTCAGCGATCGGTTTGCGACGCTCGCATCGATCGCTGGT
>JAUILJ010000256.1 GCA_030433055.1 Polyangia bacterium | reverse complement strand
ATCGGCGCTGGACTCGGACAACGAGACCAACCCGAAGTCTGCCACCCGCGCGACGCCGTCGTCTCCGATCAGCACGTTGTCCGGCTTGAAGTCGCGATGGACCAAGCCAGCCCGATGCGCGGCCTCCAGTCCGCTCGCCGCCTGGAGGAAGACGTCCAGGATCTCTTGCTGCGTGCGCTGCGCAGCTGCGCACCACTCTCGAAGCGTTCCCCCAGCCACCAGCTCGGAGACCATGAATGGACGTCCGGCGTGTCCGCCGAGCTCGTGCACCGTCACCACGTTGGGGTGCCCCAGCCGCGCCAGCGCACGCGCCTCACCCCGCAAGCGGGACGGCTCCGCAGCGCTCGCTTCGGTCGGCCTCAACAGCTTGATCGCCACCCGGCGCCCGAGCTCCGGGTCCAGCGCCTCCAACACATCGCCCGTCGCTCCCGCTCCGAGCGATCGGAGGATGCGGAAACGTCCGATGTTTCCCTGTTGAGGCGAGGAGCTGAGCATACGTGGAGTTCAGAGCCTAACCGCGTGGGAGACCGCGGAGAACGCCCAAGTGCCCTGGTGAGTGGGACCAAAGCTCCAACGTTAGGAAGGCTGCCAGACGTTCAGGGCTCGCGAGTGCGGATCTTCAACGTCTGGAGACGGCTGATCAAGCTGGTTCGCGGCACGTCCAGCTCTCGTGCGGCGCGAGCAACCACACCGCCATGCTTCTCCAGCGCAGCCTCGAGCAGCTGCCGTTCGGATTCCTCGAGCTGCTGTTGTCGCTCCCGCAGACGCCGCCAGCTGTCGGAGATCTGCGCGGCGTTGATGCGAACGGCGCCATCGGGTGGGCCGCAAGCTTGCTTTGCCACGTCGCCGTCACTCACGTGCGCGCGGGTCAACACGACGCACTGCTTGTCCTTCGAGAGCGCGCGGTCCCGCGCCCTGCCGATCACCGACTCGAGCTGACGCACGTTGCCCGGCCACGCGAGATCCGACGAGGTGAGCCAGCTGCGAAGGCTCGCGTCGATGGTCCACTCGCGGTGGGGATCCAACCGATTGAGGGTGGCCTGGGCCAGGCTCGGGATGTCACCTCGGCGCTGGCGTAGCGCGGGCAGTCGGAGCACCGTCCCGGACAGTCGATAGTACAGATCCTCCCTCAGCTTGCCTTCCGCCAACGCGACGTCGATATTCGCGTTCGTCGCCGCTATGATCCGCGCGGAAGACTGCTTGGGCAGGGGGTGAGGATGGCCAAGCGGTCGGTACTCGCCGAACTGCGTGAAGTCGAGCAGCAACTGCTGCGCGGACTGCGGCAGATTCAGCAGCTCGTCCAGGATCAGGGTGCCACCGTCCGCAAACTCGACCAACCCAGTGCGCCTCGCCAGCGCGCCCGAGAACGCGCCCCGCTCGTGCCCGAACAGCTCGGAGACGATGGTGTTCAGATCAGTGGAGCTGCCGAGGGTCGCTCGCACCACGGGCTGACCCCCGCTCGCGACGGCGAGCGCGTGGGCGAGCAGTGTCTTCCCCGTACCTGATTCCCCGAGGATCAAGATGGGCTGTCGCCCCTGGAGGCTTGCATGCACCTCGTCGCGCAGCGCCGCCAGGGCCGGCGACGCGAGCAAGTCATCCAGCGCCGGCAGCTGGGCGGCGACGGAGCGGGACGTCACAGCTCGCAGCTCTTCCTGCGTCTTCTGCAGGCGGTGAGCCCGCTCCAGCATCAAGGTGATCAGATCGGCCGCCGTGCGCAGGAAGGCTAGATGGCGCTCGCCGACTTCTCGCTCGGCATCCCGAAAGTCCACGTAGAGCACCCCCGCGCTGGGGCCGTCGGCGTTGGGATGCAGCGGCAGCGGCACCGCCAGCGCCCCCATGATACCGAAAGCGATCGCGCTGCTCGTACCGTCGACGCTGGGATCGGGTTCCCAGTGCTCCGGCTGCCCGGAGTCCAACACGCGACGCACGATCGATTGGCTGATTTCGTGGCGCTCCGCGTCGCTCAACGTGCGCCCAGAGGAACGCGCATTGACGACCCAGCTCGTGCCCGCTGCATCCACGAGGAAAACAACACCCCGGTCCGCCTCGAGCAACTCGACGGTCGCGTCGACGCAGTCGTCAAGAAACGAGTCGCGTTCCTCGAACGCTGTGAGGCGCCGCACCAGCTCCCGGGACTTCTCCCACAGCAGCGAGATCTCCGGCTCTGCAGTCTGCTTCTTGCGGCGTTGCCAGATCCCCACCGCCTTCGACGATACACCAGCCACCAGCTCAACGGACGAAAGTTTTGGCGAAGCTGAAGGCAGAGTCCAAGCTCGCGTGCTTCGAGATCACATACTCCGAGCCCTTGACCGAGCTGGGGCAGCTGGGTGTCGCAGCCTTGACCAGCTTGCCTCCCAGTCGCTTGCCAGTGCGCCGATCGTAGACAGTCACTTGCTTGTCGAAGGCGGTGCGCTTGATGCTCTTGCGCTTGGTTCCCTTGGTGTAGTTGCAGCGGGAGAAGGAGCGCGTCTTGGTCTTTGCAACGGCGATCAGGTCGAGCTGCTTGAGCGGCACCACTTTTCCGGCGTGCTTCGGAGTGTAGCCGCCGATCAGCAATAGCGACGCGGTGCCACCGCCACTACTGCTCTCCCCCTCGAACAGCACCGGGCCCTTCGCGATCTCCTCCAGCCGCTCGGTGACCAACCCATGCAGCACATCGAGCGTGCCTTTCCACGTGCCGTCTTCGTCGGTGAACTCCAGCGGCAGCGTGACGGTCAGCGAATCTGTCTGGGCGTTTGCGACGAGCTGCCCGACCCCATGCTTCAGCGTCGCCTCACCACCCGTGAAGGTCGCCGACTCACCGTCGAGCTTCACCGACTTGCCCTTGGTCGACTTGAGCGTCACGCCAAAGGTCTTCGCCGCCGCGTCGTAGCTGCAAAGGCCGGTCGCTCGGCGGTCCTTGAAGCCATCGAGGCTCAGGCTCGCCGAGCAGCTGCCTGATTTCCCTCCAGCGCCGGAGAGGAAGATGCTCGATGAAGCGCGCCTCTTCGGCGCGGCCTTCTCAGCGACCGAGCCCGCCGGCATGCACTCCCTCATGCAGACGTTCATCGTCAGCTTGGAGTCCGATGCGGGCACGCAGCGCTTGGCGCAGGCATAGCGCTCCGGCTTCTCCGACTTGTCCTTCGCCATGCCTGCCTCGCACTCCTCTGTGGTGAACGTCGGCATGTCGCTCCAGCCGCTCATGCGTTTGCACATGGATTGAGGATTGGCCCGCATGCTCGCCAGCTTCTTGCAAGCCAGCGTGGTCATCACGAGTGCACACAGGAGCAGCACAGGAAGGCGACCAAGCGTCGAGCGCTCGTCACCGGAGACGACCGGCGTCGTCGCGGCGCGCTGAGACGAGCCTCCACGACGCGAGCAAGGGCGGAGATATCTGCGGGTTTGGGGGTGAGGGGTCGAGTCGATATCGGTCACGGCTCACGCCAGAGCAACGGGCGTACCAGCGTGGCCCGCTTGTCCGCCCTATGTCCTCGTGGAAATAGAGCGACGGGTGTGGGCTCAACGCGAAACCAACGCGCCTCACCCCCAGAACCCCCAGGGTCCGGAACACCGACTGGGGCAAAGCGGTGAGTGGCTCTGAGCCTACGAGGCAGTCGTGGAGCGCGCACACTTGGTGAGTCTCGCCACGCTCGCGCAGAAAGACCCTGGATTCGCCGCAGAAACACGCCTCCCGGCGAGTGGCACACCGGTTGCTCTATCCCCTCTCGAAGCCGGTGCTCGACGCTGAGTGCCGACACGCAACGAATCACAGACACCGCGCTCGCCGCGTGGTGAATCGAGAGGAGAACCCAATGCTAGGCTGGACCCTAATCTTCTTCCTGATCGCACTCGTCGCCGCGTTCTTCGGCTTCTTCGCCATCGCGGGCGCCGCAGCCACCATCGCCAAGATCCTCTTCGTAGGCTTCTTGATCCTCGCGGTAATCAGCCTGTTCACGGGTCGAGGTCGAAGCGCGATCTAGCGGGCGCAGCGAGCCACGCAAAGCAGAGGTTGCTCACCACTCCGGAGGGCGGCCTCGCTTGCTATTTGCAGTCCGCCGGACAATTGCAGGTGTCTTCGCCCGTGCCGCACACTCCGTTACCGCAGTTGGTGCACACGTTGGCGTCGGGCGCAGACGCGCAGGCGTCGCTGTCCAGGGTGAGCGACACCTGCACCAGTCCTTCACAACACGCTGGGTCATAGCTCTTGGAGCTGCGCTGGTGGCCTTCGCCCACACAGCCCGTGGACTGCTTCTCGATCAGCTCTCGCGGCACGCAGTTGCTCCCTCGGACTTCCCCGGGTTGGCCACAACAGACCCGCGTCCCGTGCTCGTCCTCACAGGGCCCCTGGGGACTCTTCGCGGCTTCGCCACTGCCCGACTGGCAAGCGACGGCGCTGAGCAAGAACACCAAGCAGGCGATGAGTCTCTTCATGGGCCTCGGAACGTCAGCAGCTTTGCTGCCTTACACTCACGTTGGCGGCTCACGGCGACTCCTTGGACGGGGGCGAGCGAATTTCCATGGGCAGGCTGAAGGTCACCGGCGTGCTGCGCCCCGTCGAGCCGAAGTCGGCGCTACGAATCGCGCTCAGCAAGCAGGTGGTGAGCTGCCCCTTCAACAGCGACTCGGACGTCTGCTCCCGGTCGACGCTGACCGATTTCACCTTGCCCGAGGGCGAGACCTCGATTCGGAAGGCGACGCGCCCGTTGAGGCCAGGATCCGTCTGCAGGGCACGGCTGTAGCAGTTGCGAAAGCGGCCACGGAGCCGCGCGATACGCGAAGCCAGCTGGGTCGTATCGGCCCTGGGCGGTGTCGAGCCACCGCTGGGGCCGGCCACCCGGGGTGCACGCCCGGATTCGAGCCCATACGGAGCGAGTTCTCCAAGCACCAAGCCGGCCTCCTCAGGCGACTCGACACTCGGCTCGGCGGCGTGTCGAAGATCAGGCTCAGAGCCGCCCCGATCGTTTCCCTGTGGATTCTTTGGCAGCTCGGCCGCGCCAGGCACCGACGCGCTACCTGCAGTGCGCCCGCCTTGACCAACGGCCTCGGACGCTGATGCGCCCGGGGCCTTGGCGCCCCGCTCCGACCCCTGAGGCGCGGCCTGGCAAGCCACCAGAGCGAGCGACGAGAGCAAGACGAAGCGCACCTGGTGAGGATAGTGCATCCGCCGAAGCCTCGCCTGGATTCCCGATATCCAACATCCTGGGGCGACCAGACGTCGAGTCCGGCGAGCCAGAGGCGCCAGCCTCCCCTGATCTACCTCGGGCGAGTCGAACTTGGCACCAGCTCGAGCAAGGCCTGCTGACCTCCCCTCAGCACCGACACAGCCGCGGCGTTGCCCGGCTCCAAGTCACTCAACAAGTACCAAACCGCGGCGCTCCCCAGGTCATCCAAAGACTTGCCACTGAGACCCACGATCACGTCACCAGCGAGGAATCCCGCTTCGGCCGCTGGACTGCCCCGTTCGACCTTGCCAACTCGAGCCTCAAACAACGAACCTGCGAACGAGAGGCCGGAGTAGCTACCTGGATCACGTTCGCGTCGAACTGTTTGAATCACGACTTCGATGCGTCGACCGGACTCGAAGACAGTCCGACGAACTGCACTCGCGTAGCCCTCGCCGGCCCAGCACAGAACGTAATGTGGCCCCGCCGGTACCCCTGAGGCCTCGAATCGTCCCGTCCGATCCGTCACGTAAGTCCCGGGCAACAGGACAGGCGATCGCTCGTCAGCGACAAGGGGTGCGAGTTGACAACGTTGACCCGCGATTGCTAATCCAGTGCGGAAATCCAAGAGCTGCGCGCGCAAGCTCCCCTGCGCACCGCTCGCTAGCTCTACTTCCGTGTCTTTCCCCGGCTCGACCGCGGCTGAGCGCCCCGCGCTGACTGATCGCGAGCCGACTGCAACCACCTGGTAACTCCCAGCGGTGAGTCCCGGTATCACGAAGTGAGAACCGGTGGCTCGGGCGCGGTGGGGAGCGAAATAGTCGCTCGCCTGCCAGGCAACCACCTCGGTCGGGTCAGGGAAACCGACAAGGGTCCCCACGATGCGGCCCGTGTCTGGCAAGCTCAACTCGAGGTTGGCCCCAGGTTTGATCCCGGCCTTGCTGGTCGTTGCGCCGGACGGCGCCAGCGCCCGCACGGTGTAACTCTGGGCGCGGGTTAAACCTCGAAACTCGAACCGTCCGTTGACTCCCGTCGTGGTCCAAGGTGCCAACCAAGCCGACCCGGCGTCGCTCTCTGGCTCCAGGCGAACGGAAACATCGGGCACGGATTCCCGCGCGGAATCAATCACGCGCCCGCGAATGACTCCATCCCGTTCACCAACGACGAGCGCGACATCAGCGTGTGCGCCCTGTGCCAGTTCGACCTCGCTCGGGCCTCCTACTATCGGCAGTGACTGCCCACCTGCCAGGCTGAACACCCTCAATCGATAGCCACCCGCAGTGAGAGGCTGAATCGTGAATTGCCCAAGCGCGTCGGTGGTTCCCAGCATTCGGGCGCCCCGGTCCGCCGCCTCTACCCAGACACCATCCACCACCTTGCCACTGGTGTCGCTCACCACTCCTTGAATGACGCTTCCACCCTTCAGGAACAGGTCGACCCCGACCAAATCACGGCGCGACTCGACGTCGACCGTACGATTCGCGACCTCCCGCTCGGTGCGTGCAACCAGGTGAAACGTGCCTCCTTGCAGACCGGTCAACTCGTACTCGCCCCGAATGTCGCTAAACGTCGTCTGGCGAACTTGGCCGGTGTGCGTCGTTAGTGTGACCTCCGCGCCCGCGACAGGCCCACGTCCTCCCTTGACGGTGCCCTGCACTCGAGCCAGCTGAGCGACCTCGAACGTCACGCCTCGAATCTCGCCAGCCTCGACGAGTAGCTGCTGCGGCCGCTCGAGGTCGTGGGAATCACTAGCCACGCTCAGCCTCCCCAACGGCACCGAGGTAACCCGAATATTCCCACCCGAATCGGACGTGGCAGTGCGTGACCAACGCGTCGTGCCGGGTTCGCCCAATCGAATGCTCACCCCTGCCGCAGGGGTTCCCGCAATAGTGGTTCGACCGCTCACGACCGCAGCTTCGGACAGTGTGATTTCCACCGGGAGCGTTTCACCGGCGCTCACGATCACCTCCACCGGCAGCTCAGACACAGCGCGCGGCGTACGCGCGGAAAGCAGATAGCGCCCGGGGGTCAGCCCCTGGATCTCGAATCGCCCACCGGCAGAGCTGTTTGCCCTCGCACTCCCGCCTCGTACGGAGTCGCTCCGACTAGGCTCGAGTTGAATCTCAGCCCCTCCCACGGGCTTCCCGGTCGACCCAAGAACGACCCGCCCATCCACGCCACCTGCCGGAGCCAGGACAAAGTCCCACTCCGTTTCCCCATGGATAGAAACCGAGGCACTTAGAGAACCATAGCCGGAGGCCTCGACCCGGACCAGCTGGAGGCCGGGAAGAACGCACAGTGAATAGGTACCACGCGAATCGGAGGTGGTCGCAATCAGGCGTTCGGGTTCGAGTGCGATCGCTGCACCACCCACCGGACCGCCCGACGCATCCAGGACACTGCCTCGCAGCTTGTGCACGCAGGCAGCCAATACGGATCTCGCGCGCTCGGGGACCGACGTGAGCCCGACGGAAGCGCTCGGATTGGCGGGTTGGCTCGACGCAACCCTGGGCGTTGAAATACCCCCTTGGTGAGCGGACTCCCCCGTTTGCCACCACAGTAGCAACACGCCCAGCAGGCACGTGACCGACACAGCCGCGATGCGCCTCATCCCATCACGGGTCATTATGTTCGAGTAACTCATGGAGCAGTGAAGTTTCTGCCAAGCCACTCTTCTGACGCTCCAAGCCACACGCTCCCGGTCGCCAACATCCAAGTTCCCACCGCCCGCAGAGCGGGGGGTGAGACGCGCTGTTCAGAACACGCGCGCCGCTTCCAGGCGGACTTCGCGGGCCGGTCAGGAGACGCTACACTCAGCAGATGCTTCCCCGGGCGAGCTTGCTCTGCATCACGCTGTGCTCGAGCGCCGTGGCGTGCGGCGGCAGCACGGATGCATCGGGCGAGCGTGAAGAAGTCGACTGCAACTACCAGGAAGGTGAGATCCCATTCGATGAGGGCAGCGTCATGGGCTACTCCGCGAAGCAGCGATTCGGGGCCTACCTTGGGACTCACGCTTGCTCCTGGACCTGGCGAGCTCCGAACGAAGACGTCTCGCTGCTGAGCCCGGGGCCCGGCGAAGTGGGAGCCGAGGTGACCCTCGAATACAACGGCGGCGCCGTCACCTACGCTCAGGACCGGCGGCTGGGCGACGTGGGTGGCGGGCTGGGCCCCTGCAGGTACTTACTGCTCGAGGCTCCAATGCTTCTGGAGATCAAGACCGACGACGGCACCGTAAGTATCCGCAAGGATACGACATTCCAGGTGTACCAGGGCATTGAGAACTTCACGGTGCTCCGGCTCGATCACACGGAGCTCCCCCAGTTTGAGTTCGCTTGGGCCGACGGGAGCGATGCGGAGACCCTGTACCTCTTCGCCGCCGTCGACACCGAGTACGACGCAGGGTTCTACACCGCGCACGGGCTCCACGGTGTCCTCATGCAACCCAGTCCACGTATCGACGGCCAGTCGGACTTCGTCGCCGCAGAGTGGCGTTGTGAGTGATACAACCCCGATGCTTCCCCGGGCGAGCTTGCTCTGCATCACGCTGTGCTTGGCTCTGCCCGCCTGCGGAAGTGACGGCGGCTCCGACGCCGAGCCAACCAAGCGGCAGTGCGACACCTCCGAAGGCCAGATCGCGTTCGACGAGCCCAGCGTCCTTGGTGTTTCGGCGGAGCAAGTCTTTCAAGCCTACCTCGGCACCCAGACCTGCACCTGGAGCTGGGAGCCACCGGGTGACCACATAGCAGAGCTGAACCCGCAACCGGGTGACGTCGGCGCACAAATCACGCTCGAATACACAGGGGGCCCAGTCTACTCCAAGCTCGACCTGCGCCCCGGAGACGAGAGCGGCGGGTTGGGGCCGTGCGGCTTCCA
>JAUILJ010000255.1 GCA_030433055.1 Polyangia bacterium | reverse complement strand
CGACCTCTCGCCGCGGCTCCTCGGCGTCGTCGTCCTCACCGGCTGCACCTCCGTGGTGCCGACCGAGCCGGTACCCGGGACCGGCTACGTCGACGTGGTGCTCGATCTGTCCTCAGAGCCAGCCTACGCCGGGGGGGAGATTGGCTTCTTCCTCGTCACGCCCGAGAGCACTAGCGCTCAGGGCAGCTGCCAGGCGGGGGACTGTTGCGCCTCGGTGGCTCGTGCGACCCAGGGCAACGGTCAGCTCTATTTCTCCGAGCGGAAATACAATCCTGACTTCCAGGGTTCGAGCTCACTGATCCACCTGGTCGTGCTGCAGAGCCAGGTGTGGCCGAGCAAGTTCTATTTCGCCTGGGAGGATATCTACGGTGCGAGCAACAACGACTTCACCGACTTCGTCGCGGGAGTGAGCGGCATCCAGTGCTCAGGCGGTGGTTTGCCTTGCGGTGCGAGCGGTCAAGGCGCCTGCTCTCAAGGGATCACGCGTTGTCACGGTGCTGACCTCAGCTGCGATGCTCTCTTCGAGCCGGCGGGCGAGCAATGCAATGGCATCGACGACGACTGCAACGGCCAGATCGACGATGACGCAAGCTGCCCGCCGGATGAGGTCTGCCAGTATGGGAAGTGCTCTCCGAATTGTAGCAGTGGGGAATTTCCTTGCGGAGCTGGAAAGGAGTGCGAGGAGAGCACCGGGCTGTGCGTGGACAGTGGCTGCGTGGACAGGGACTGCGCTTCGGACGAGGTCTGCAGTCGGGGTGAGTGCCGCGCGGCTTGCGCTGGCGTGGTGTGTCCGGATGGGCAAGATTGTATCGCAGACCGCTGCGTCGATCTGTGCGATGGCGTGACGTGCGCAGCGGGCCAGCAGTGCCGGCGGGGGAAGTGCTTCGACGGCTGCAATCAGTGCGGGGGCATCAGCTGTGAGCTCCCCTTGCGCTGTGATGGAGACAACGGAGCGTGCGTCGACCCGTCCTGTGATCCCGCGTGTCCCGAAGGCACGCGCTGCGACCAAGGGAGCTGCGTGGATGCCTGCCAGGGCGTCTCCTGCCCACCGAGTCAGACGTGCAGCGCCGGTCAATGCCGCGGCCCCGGCGAGGGCGGCGACGGGGGTGCCGGGCCGTTTGGTGGCTCCGGCGGTGCGTTTGGCGGCAGCGCCGGCAGCCCGACTGCTGGCGGCACCGGTGGTAGCGCGGCCGGCTCGGCCAAGGCCGCAAGCACGACCAACACCGCACGCTGCGTCTGTGGTCTCGGGCATCCGGCGCCCGACGGGCGGAGTTTCGGTTGGCTTGGAGCCCTGGGAGCGCTGGCGCTGATCGGCAGGCGCCGCAGGGCTCAACGCCAGGTGCAGTGAACCTGGTGGGAGCGCTCGTCTCGCCCCGTGAGGACGGCGGTCGCGTTGCGCGCACCCGCTGCGTCCAGAGCCGCTCGAAAGGCCTCTGCGAAGCCACGCTGCATCACTTCAGGGTAGAGGTTGGTGGGCTGGGTGACGACCAGCTCAGCTTGCCCTGAGGAAATGGTGGCGTTGAGCAGAATCCCGCGAAAATACTGGGAGAACGCCAGCGTCAGCGTCCGCACCAGGATGCGTGGTGGCGCCAGTTTGTAGAACAACCTGTACATCGGTGAGGTGGCGAACTCCCGATTCAGCTCGTAGTTCCACGCCAGGTAGGCTTGTTCGTCGCCGCGGAAATCGTGATCGAGCAGCGCAGCGACCCAGCTGTTGACACGCACGATCGGGACCCACTCGTTGCTCGTCCAACGCTCTTGCTCGAAGGCGCGGACGAAGCCTGGTACTTCGGCGTGCTGGGGCAAGCGCCGTGTCCGTAGGGATATGGCGACCAGGCTGCCCTTGATGCAGCAGTCAGGATACGAACGCTCTGCGTGTGGCAAACCGGCGAGGTATGCCTCGAGGTATCCACCCATCCGCGCGACGATGGCACGCGCTGGGTGCCTTGGGAAGCACCCGCCGGGGTCAGGTGATCGAGCGCTGGTTTCGCGCTGGATCGCCACTACGGATCGCTGCGGCGCCCTTCGAGCCCGACTCAGCGAGCGCCCAGATGGAGCCGACCTCGCAGCAAGACCCAGCCACACAGCAGCACCAGGGCCACGCTGAAGTGGCCCAGGAGCAGGTGCTCGGGGTGCTGCACCGGGCAGTGCAGATGCAGCGCGATGAGGCCACTGAGCCCACCCGCGGTGCCCGCGCTATACACCACGCTGGGTGCTGCAAGCTTGTTTCGATCGAGCAACACCAAGACCAGGCTCAGCGGCAGGCTCCAGCCAAAGCCAAACACGAAGCAGCCGATCGCGCGGCGAGCGAAGCCAGGTTCACTGTCGACGAACGGTACTTCCCCGAGGAAACTATGGGACAGGAAGTAGAACAGCGGCAGGCCTGCTGAGAGCCCGATCAGCACACGGGTTTGCAGCGTCGGTGTCAACGACGCATGGGGGCCGCGCAGCGTACCTCTCACCCCCAGGACCAGGAGGGTGACCGTGATCGCCAGCGGACCTAGCAGCTCGAGCAGCGGGAGCGCGGCGAGATCGGGACGAGGCTTGAGCAGGTTGAGCCCAATCAGGAGTCCAACCACGCCGAGCGCGATCCCCATGCGAGTCGGCGTAGCGAGGCTCTTCAGTCTCACCAGCCCACGCCCCTCGCGCTCCAGCTCCCGATCGAGCTCCGCGTGAATGGCGCCGAGATCCGGCTTGGGGATCTCGCTCTGCGCGGCGCGGGTCAGTGCGTCGCGTAAGGGCGGCTCCCACAGTTCCTTGCAGCCGGCGCAGGTCTCCAAATGCACCCGGGCCCAGTCCGGCTCGACGCCGGACAAAATCGCGTCCCGTAGCTCGGAGCAGGTATGAGCGCTGGGGTTGGGATCACTCATGGGGGGGACTTGGATGCATATGACTGGTCGTCGGGTCGGTTACGCCAACAACACAAACTTAGCGGGCTGGATCGCTATCAATCAGGGATTTCAAGGCTTGGTACCCGCGATGCGCGCGCACCTTCACTGCAGACAAGCTCGCGCCGACCACCGCCGCGACTTCGGGAAACGGTAGGCCTTCGAACCAGTGCAAGGTGATCACCTCCGCTTGATCGCTGGGGATGCGCTGCAGTGCCCAACCCAGGGTTCGCTGCGCGTCGGAGCGAGCTTGATCTCACTTCATGCTCACGGGGTCCGTGCGCCCGTCCAGATCCAGGGGCGCTTCGGGGCGACGCTTCATGCGTCGAAAATGCTCACGCTTGAGGTTGATCGCGATCGTGAAGAGCCAAGGCCGCAGCCGGGCTCCTTCACGAAAGTCGTTGCGGCTGCGATGGAGCTGCAGAAATGTCTGCTGCACCAGGTCGTTGGCTTCCTCCCGGTTTGGCAGCTGGCGCGCCAGCACGCGCAGCAGGACGGGCGCGAGCCGCTGAAACAGCTCGTCGAATGCCGCTCGATCGCCGGCGACATAGGCCGCCATCAGCTCTTCTTCGCTGCGCATCCAATCAGCCTGCTCGGCGAGTCATTGCGAATCGCCGTGCCCCGTCCGCTGCCGTTTTGCTCAAACCAACCGACTCCGCTGGCGTAGTACTCGCCGCGCGCGTCTGGGTTACTCCCCACGCCGTCGATTTGTCGTTTGTGTTGCCCGTCGTGTGCCCCACCGAGCAGTGGATCAGCGCTTCACCGCCAGCGGGAGGTGGGGGTGAGACGCGTCGCTTGCCGCCGGGCTCAGCGCGGGTTCGGCAACGGTCTCGGTACGAACGGCGGCGCGTCGGCGAAGTCACAGCGCTCGGGCTGGCTCAGCGAGTGCTTACCTCGCTCCCGTTTGCGTTCGTAGAGGCCCGTCGGCCCCATCAGCTTGCCCAGGCCCTCGCTCCACACGTCGCCGTGAGGCCCGGCGTCGAGGCGGCCGAAGATGCTGTACTCTCGGAGCATTGCGGGCCACTGCGCCTGCTTCAGCCATGGGCTGAAGAGATCTTGCTGGGTCGCGATCACCACGTCGTACTCACCCCGCTCGAGTCGCTCAGCGTATCCGAGCGGATATGAAGACTGGCTCACGTCCTCTGCAGACATCACCCGGTCCAGCGGCACCTCGTCACCTTGCAGGTAGCAGACTGCGCCGCGCCCGAGATACACGCGCTCACCACAGCGCTGCCGCGCGTGGAGGTACGCGCACAGCTGCTCCCCGTATCGGTAGTCTTCCGCCGCTGGCAGGCGCTTGATGGGTTTCCAGATGCTCACGCAGAGCGCAGCGAGCACCAGGCTGTGGGCGACCTGTACCCCCAAGCGACCGACGTTCGCGCGCCAGATCAAGAGCGGCGCGCCGAGCATGCTGTACAGGAACAGCAGAACCATCAGGTTGTTCGGTCCGCCCAGAGCCTTGAACAACGCGAGTAGCGCCAGCGGCGTGTAGAACAGGCCAGGTAGACAGGCCCGAACGAAGGCGCGGTGTGCCGGCGACTTGCGGTGCCTTGCGGCAATAACCAGGCGAAACACCACCAGGCACAACATCGGATACAGCAAGATGCCGATCCCGCCCTTGAAGTCCTTCAGCTTGAAGGTTTGGATGCTGGCGGAGGCTGGGATCTGCCAGACCCAGGCGATGAAGTCGTGGCCCCAGGCGAACCACATCAGCGCGAACGCCAGCGCAGCTGACAGCACGGCCCCGAGCGCGAGGGTCGCTCGCTGTCTGCGATCCATCCCTGGGGAAACCAACGCGGTGACAACCAGCGCTGCAGTCGCGGAGACGGCGCCGGTTTGCTTGAAGCACAGCGCGAGGGCTGGCAGCGCAATCCAAAGCGCGAGGCGCCGGCGCTGGGAGAGCCGTGGAGCGGCGAACGCAGCCCAGCTGCTGGCCGCCAGGACCGCCAGCTCCAGGTTCGTTGGATGCAGCGAGTCAGCGACGGGATTCATGTACGCGGCGAGCGCCAGCACCAGTGCCAGCCCGACGCTGGCCGACCGCAGGTTGCTGCGCGTCATGTGCATGCCCGCGGCTCTCACCTCCGACCGCATCACGTCGTGGCCCAGACCTGTCGCCAGCGCTACGGCGATCCAGAGCCACACCTGCGACAGGACCTTGTGGGCGAAGAAGGAGCGCACCAGGCCGAGCGGCTTCAACAGCAACCAGCCGAGGTAGGGGCCGCCCGGTGTATAGATCCAGGAGTTGGCGTCGCTCGGGTTTCCGTATGGAGACTTTCCGAGGTCGATGCGTAGCAGCGTGGTCAGGTAGTAGTCATCTGGCCAGTACAGCAGATCGTACGGGAATTGCAGGCGCTGCCACACGTGAGACAGCACGCCCGCGAGCTGCCAGCCCAGCAACGCCATCAGCGCGCCCCATGTGAACTGGGGTACCCAGCGTCGAGGGCCGCGGCTCTGGGCGTCAGGCGACATGCGCCGTGACTATCGCACGGCGCACGTGACTTTCAGCAGGCTTTGCACGTCGACGTCCAGCTGCAGCTTCGCGGCGCTCAGCGCGTCATCCACGTAGCCTTCCTCCCGCATGCCGACGAGCACGCTCGTGACACCGGGCGCTGCGAGCAGGCCCGCGAGCGCGAGTTGCGAGAGCGGCTCCGCTGGGGCTCCGGCTTCACTCAGCGCGCGCTTGAGTGGCAGTACGGAGCGTGCGCTGGCCAGCGCTGCTTGCTGGCGTAGCGTGGAAATGTAGTCGTCCAGCGCGCGGACGTAGCGACCGCGCCACTCACGCCAGGCTTCACCCCGCTCGCCCGCGAAGGCGCTGTCGAGCGCCGAGAGGTAGCGCCCGGTTTCGCGGGCGATCACCCGCTGCTCCAGGTCGTGCCAGGCGAGCAAGCTCGAGACCTTGCGCTCGTCGAGCTTGTTTCCGTGGAGCACCCCGAGGCGCTCCGCCCAGTTGAAGAAGCTCGCGGGCTTGAGCGGGCTGCCCTGGGGTGCGCGAAGGTCCGGCGCGAAGTTACGGCGGTACTCCTGCTCGAGGCTCGCGACGCGGCTCTGGGCGGCAGGCAGCGCGATGGTGGGCGCCTGGAGGATGGCCGACGGAGGATCCGACAGGCGCAGCAGACCCTCGTCCAGAATGGCGTTGAGGGGTCTGTTGATCAAGACCGACAGACCTGCTTCGGAGGCGTACTCGAGGACGCTCTGGGCAACGCCGCCTGGGCTCTGGTGATTCAGCGTCAGCGCAGCACCTGCTTCCACCAGGTTGAATGGCAGCTGAACCACACGGAAATGGTTGTCATCACGCCTCAGCACCTCGCGGGCGGCTGCGCTGGCGCACTCCAGCAGTCGGCTGAGGTTGGTCGCCTCGGCGTGGTCTGCATCGCGGACCAAGGTGTTGCTCGAGACTCCATACGCTTGAATGCGTCCGCGGCGCACCTCGCGCTCCAGCTGGGCGAAGGCGCGGGTGACCCGCTCATAGAAGGCGGTGCGCTGCTGGGCAATCTGCGCAGGAGTCTGCGCCTCCCCCCGCTCGTGCGCGTGACTCAGGAAGTACTCGGGGTTGTGCAGGAGATAGACATCCAGGGTCTCGAGCCCGAGCCGCGAGAGGCTGTCCGTGAGCTGGTCCTCGATCCACTCAGGGTGGAGGCAGTGCCAGCAGTCGTCGCTGTACTCGACCATTTCCGCGTAGGGTTTGCCCTGTTCGATCCGAGCCTTCGCGCGCTCCAGGTTGGGGCCTTGCACGTAGCCGACCTTGCTGACGACGACCACCGCCTCGCGCCTGACGCTGCCTTGCCCGACGAGCTCATTCAGCACGGAGCCGACCAGCTCTTCGCTCTGACCCCCGGTGTAGTTGGTCGATGTGTCGATCAGGTTCACCCCCGATTCGAGGGCATGGATCAGGGCCACGCGATGGCCGGGGTGTCCGGTGTCCACTCGATAGCCGCCGAAGCCCAAGCGACTGACGCGCAGCTCGCTCTCCGCCTGTAGTTGCCAGGTGGAAAAAGAACCTGCATGGTGAGCCGTTGCGTAAGCCTGGGTGCCCTCGGCGCTCGCTTGACCGGGAGTCCGTTTCTGGGCGATGCGCCCGGCGCGGCTCTGGTCGATCTCCTTCAGCGCCTCTTCGAGGGCCTCATGTACCGCGCTGGCCGAGGTGATGGGCGCCTGGCAGGCGAAGTTGCGGCACACGAAGAGCGCCGCCTGAGCCTGCTGCTTGCCTTCGGTGAGGGGAGTCGCAGGCTCGCCGGGGCGGGCGTGGGCGATCACCCGCGCGGGGAGGTAAACCCGGGAGACCTCCTGCCTGAGCGCCTCGTTGGACTGTAGCGGCCCGGAGAAGCACAGCTCGAGCGGCGCCGACGCGAGGAAATTTGCGGCGTGCAGGCTGGTGGCGAAGCTCCGCGGTTGCCGCTGCATCAAGCCGGCGTAGGCAGAGAGCGCGCTGGCGGCGCGCTCTTCGAGCGCGGGCTCTCCGAAGTGCTTGCCGAGGCGGGCGAGGGCACGAGCGGCGATGGCGTTCGCGTTGGGGATCGCCCCGTCGTGGCCCTCGCGAGTGCGCACCAGCAGCGCTTCATGTTGCCGCGCGGTATTATATAGCGCCCCGTCTGTGTCCGCGAAGTCTGCCAGCATACGCTCCGCGAGCTCGCGCGCGCTGGACAAGAAGCGCGTCGGCGCACCCGCCTCGACCAGATCGATCAAGCCATCGCACAGGAAGGCATAGTCTTCCAGGTAGCCATCGAGGTGCGCCTTCAGCTTGCCCTCGCTGCGCCGGGCGGTGCGCAGCAGCCCTCCGTCGGGTCTGCGCAGCTCGCTGAGCAGGAAGTCCGCGGCTCGCTCGGCGCTCTGCAGGTATTTGTGGTCGCCGAGCACCCGGAAACCTTCGGCCATGCTGCCGAGCATCAAGCCGTTCCAGCTGACCAGGATCTTGTCGTCCAGCAGCGGCTGCGGGCGCTCGAGCCTCGCCTTGTGCATTGCCTTGCGGATATGTTCGAAATCCTGGAGGAGCGTCTCCCCCCCAACGCCCAGGGCCTCTGCTACGTCGGCCAGCGCGCGCGGGGTGTTCGGGATGCTCTGACCCTCCCAGTTGCCATCCTCGGTGATGTCGTAGAACGCGCAGAAGGCTTGCAGGCTGCGTGGAGCGAGATCGAGCGCTGCGCAGGCAGCTTCGACTTGCTTCGGGGACCAGACGAAGAACTTCCCCTCCTCGCCCTCACTATCCGCGTCGGTCGCGCTGTAGTAGCCGCCGTTCGGGTCTTGCATGTCTCGTACGACGTAGTCCAGCGTCTCCCGTGCGACGCGAGCGTAGTCTGCGTCCCCGGTCAGCTGGTAAGCCTCCAAATACACTCGGGCGAGCTGCGCGTTGTCGTACAGCATCTTCTCGAAGTGGGGCACCAACCAGCGCTCGTCAGTCGAATAGCGACAGAAGCCGCCGACGATGTGATCGTAGATCCCGCCGCGGCGCATGCCATCGAGCGTGCCTCGCAACATCTCGAGCGCGCTCGCGTCCTGTGTTTGCGCGCGGAATAGCGCCAGCAGGCGAAGCGCCGGGCTGGGCGGGAACTTGGGTGCACCACCAAAGCCACCAAAGCGCGAATCGTAGACGTTTGCCAGCTGGCTCACCGCCTGGCCGATCCAGTCGAGGTTCACCGGCATCGCTCGGCCGACGGTCGACTGCTCACGGATGTGCAGAGTGAGCTCGCGAGCCTGCTCGAACAGCGAGTCGCGCTCCTGTTCCCAGGCCTGGGCGACGCGCCGCAACAGACTTGGAAACCCGGGCCGACCATACTTGTCTTCCGGGGGGAAATAAGTGCCGGCGAAGAACGGTTCCTGATCGGGGGTGAGGAACACGGTCATTGGCCATCCGCCCCCTCCGCTCATCGCGACCGTCGCCGCCATGTAGATGTCGTCGAGATCTGGTCGCTCCTCGCGATCGACCTTGATGCACACGAAGTGCTCGTTCATCAGGTCTGCGGTGCGCTCGTTCTCGAAGCTCTCCCGCTCCATGACGTGGCACCAGTGACAGGCCGCATAGCCGATCGACAGCAGGATCGGCTTGTCCTCGGAGCGTGCCTTGTTCAGCGCCTCGGGTCCCCAGGGGAACCAGTCGACCGGGTTGTGGGCGTGTTGGAGCAGGTAGGGGCTCGTCTCA